>CAXTTH010000238.1:0-4018 GCA_964247035.1 uncultured Acetobacteraceae bacterium | reverse complement strand
CGCCAGCACCGCGCCGTTCACCGCCACGCGGCACCGCTCCGGCCGCAGCAGCCCCGCCACGGCGGCGATCACGGTTGACTTGCCTGCCCCCGAGGGGCCGAACAGCGCCGTGACGCCGCTGCCAGGCGCCTCGAACTGCACGTCGATCACGATGCCCGGGAAGCGATGGCTGATCCCGACGGCCAGGCTCACCGGCCGAGGGCCACGCTCAGCCGCCGCCCCAGCCATTCCGACAGCAGCAGGCCGGCCAGCGCCAGGGTGATGGACACGAGCGAGAGCTGCACTGCCCGCGCCTCCCCGCCCGGCGCTTGCAGGGCGGAGTAGATGGCAAGCGGCAGCGTCTGCGTCTGGCCGGGGATGTTGGCGGCGAAGGTGATGACGGCGCCGAACTCGCCCAGGCAGGTGGCGAAGGCGAGCACGCCGCCGACCAGGATGCCGGGCGCCACCAGCGGCACGGTGACGGTCAGCCATCGGTCCAACCGGCCGGCGCCGAGCGAAGGGGCGGCTTTGTCAAGCGCCGGGTCGGCGGCGTCGAAGGCGAGGCGGATGGCGCGGACGGCGATGGGGAACGTCATCACCCCGCAGGCCAGCGCGGCGCCTGCGGTGGTGAAGGCGAGCCGCACGCCGAACCAGGCCAGCAACAGCCGCCCGGCTGGGCCGTGCACGCCGAACACGGTCAACAGCAGCCATCCCGCCACGACGGGGGGGAGCACCAGCGGCAGGTGAACCGCGGCGCTGAGCAGGCCACGGCCCGGGAACCGGCCGCGGGACAGGCACCCGGCGACCACGGCAGCCAGCGGCAGGGACACGGCCACCGCGCGGGCCGCCACGCCGAGCGTCAGCCGGACGGCCTGCCAGTCGTCCGGAGAGAGGCTCAGCAGCGCGCGCTCACTCGGCGGCGCGCATGTCCGGGTAGTCCGCGCCCAGCGTCGTGTCCTGCCAGGCGTCCAGGTCCTGCCGCAGCTGGTCGAGCTTGGCGCGCGCCAGGCCGAGCGCCGGGGCGCCCAGCACCAGGTGCAACGGCGGGTTGGGCGACTCCGTCACCGCGATCATGGCGTCGGCGGCACGGACCGGGTCGCCGGGCTGCTTGCCGTTGCGCTGCTCGGTTGCCGCGCGCCGCGTCCCGGCGGTCTGGTCGTAATCGCCGATGCGGGTGGCGGACTGCTTGATGGAGCGCCCGGCCCAGTCGGTGCGGAACGGCCCTGGTTCCACCGCCGTCACCTTGATGCCGAGCGGGGCCACCTCCTGCGCCAAGGAGTCGGACAGGCCTTCGAGGGCGTACTTGGTCGCGTGATAGTAGCCGGTGGCGGGAAAGCTCACCAAGCCGCCGATGGAGGAGACGTTGATGATGTGCCCCCGGCGGCGCTGGCGCATTCCCGGCAGCACCGCCTTGGTCATGGCGACCACGCCGAAGAAGTTGGTCTCGAACATGGCCCGCACGGCCTCGTCCTCACCCTCCTCGACTGCGGCGAGGTAGCCATAGCCGGCGTTGTTCACCAGCACGTCGATGCCGCCGAAGCGGGCCTCGCTGTCCCGGACGGCGGCTGCGACCTGCGCCGGGTCGTTCACGTCCAGCCGCAAGGCGAGGGCGCGGTCCGGTTGGCTGGCCGCAAGGTCCTGGATGGCGTCCGGATCGCGCGCGGTGGCGACGACGCGCCAGCCGCGGGCCAGCACGCGCTGGGTGAGGGCGCGCCCGAAGCCGGTGGAGCAGCCGGTGATGAACCAGACGGGAGTTTGCTCGGGCATGTTGGATCTCCTGAGGGGAAAATCGGGCCTTGCCGTTCGCCAGGCCGCCTACAGCGTTGGCGCGTTGTCCGGCGGCAGGCCGGCCGCTGCGGCCACCTCCGCCGCGAAGTCGCCCGCCTGCTTCTCGATGCCTTCGCCGAGGGTGAACCGGTCGAACCCGGTGATGACGGCGCCGGCTTTCTTGGCCACCGCCCTTACCCGGCTCTCGCCGTCATGCACCCAGACCTGCTCCAGCAGCACCACTTCCTCGTAGTACTTGCGGATGCGGCCATCGACCATCTTCTGCATGATCTCCTCGGTCTTGGCCTTGCCTTCCTCGCGCGCCTTCTCGATCAGCACGGCGCGCTCGCGCTCCAGCGCCGCCGGGTCCACGCCGTCGATGTCCAGCGCTGCCGGGCGGGTGGCCGCCACGTGCATGCCGACCTGGCGGCCGAGCAGCTCCAGCGCATCGGTCTCGCTGCCGCCTTCCAGGCCCACCAGCACGGCGATCTTGCCCAGGCCGGGCTTCACCGCCTGGTGCACGTAGCTCGCCACGGCGCCGGACGGCACGCTCAGCACGCGGGCGCGGCGGATGCTCATGTTCTCGCCGATGGTGGCGATCATGTGGGTCAGCTCGTCGGCCACCGTGCGGCCGGAGCCTGGGAACGCCGCCGCCTTCAGCGCCTCGACATCCTCGCCCACGTCGAGCGCCAGCTTGGCCACGGCGGCCACGAAGGCCTGGAACGTGTCGTTGCGCGCCACGAAGTCGGTCTCGGCGTTGACCTCGACCATCGCGCCGCGGTTCGGCATGGTGGCCACGCCGACCAGGCCCTCCGCGGCGACCCGGCCGCGGGGGGCCGGCAGGGGGCCCCCGCCCCCCCGCCCCGCCGGGCCGCCCCGGCCGCTCTTCTTGGCGGCCGCGGCGAGGCCCTTCTTGCGCAGCCAATCGACCGCGCCTTCCACGTCGCCCCCCGTCTCGGACAGGGCGCGCTTGCAGTCCATCATGCCGGCGCCGGTCTTCTCGCGAAGGTCCTTCACCAGGGCGGCGGTGATCTCGGCCATGGGTGCTCTCCCTGTTCAGGCAGCGGATTCAGGCGGCGGGCTGCTCGGCCGCGGCCGGGGCCGTGACGTGCTCGTCCGGCATGGCGCCGAGCGGCAGCTCCTCGTCGGCGCCCACGTCCCGGCCGGAGGCGGCCATCTCGGCACTGATGCCGTCCAGCACGGCGCCGGCGACCAGGTCGCAGTACAGGGTGATGGCGCGCAGGGCGTCGTCGTTGCCGGGGATCGGGTAGGTGACGCCCGCCGGGTCCGAGTTGCTGTCCAGGATGGCGATGACGGGGATGCCGAGCTTGTTGGCCTCCTCGACCGCCAGCTTCTCCTTGTTGGTGTCGATGATGAACAGGATGTCCGGCAGCCCGCCCATCTCCTTGATGCCGCCAAGCGCGCGCTCCAGCTTGTCGCTGTCGCGGGTGATGTCGAGCACCTCCTTCTTGGTCAGCCCCTCGACGTTGCCGGCCAGCATCTCCTCGATCTGGCGCAGCCGCTTGATCGACCCGGTGATGGTCTTCCAGTTGGTCAGCATGCCGCCGAGCCAGCGGTGGTTCACGTAGTATTGGCCGCAGCGCTTGGCGGCTTCGGCCACGTGCTCGGCCGCGGCGCGCTTGGTGCCGACGAACAGCACCCGGCCGCCGCCGGCTGTGGTGTCCCGCACGGCGCGGAGCGCACGGTCCAGCATGGGCACCGTCTGCTGCAGGTCGATGATGTGGACCTGGTTGCGGATGCCGAACAGGAACGGCGCCATGCGCGGGTTCCAGCGCCGGGTGTGGTGGCCGAAATGCACGCCGGCTTCGAGCAGCTGGCGGAGGGTGAAATCTGGCATTGCCATGGATTGGCCTTCCTGTGGTCCGGTTGCGCCTCCGCGGGGGTTGGCCTTTCGGCACCGGTTCTGGCGAGCAGGCCAGGAAGCATCGCCCCACGTGTGAATTACCGCCGGGCGCGGGTGCGCTCGGACGGCAGGGCCGGATATGGCGGAAAGCGGCGGGCATGGCAAGGCAGGCAGGGCTTTGCCGGCGTCTGCAAGGGGGCGGCTCTTTGGCAGGGTTCGGAGCCAAGCCCCGGCGGCGGCTACCCGGAGCCGCGGAAGCGCTGCGCCTCGCATTCCGCCTTCGCCGTGGCAGCCTTCATGCGGGCGTCCGCCCCCTGGGACACGTCGTCCGGCAAGCCCAGCAGGCCGTCGATGGCCGAGGCGCGATGCGGGCCGCCATCGATCAAGCTGCGGGGCGGGGCGCTGCTG
>CAXTTH010000237.1:0-4043 GCA_964247035.1 uncultured Acetobacteraceae bacterium | reverse complement strand
GAAGCGTTGACACATGAGAATGCTGCCCATCCCGGCGGCACGTTGCGCTTGTCGACTCGCGCGGAGGCGCCATCTCCGGCGCCGGTTAGGGGCGAGACCACGGCGGCGCTGCCGGGCCGGGTGGACTCGCCGCCGATGTCGATGATGTCGGCGCCCTCGGCCGCCATGCGCTCGCCGGCGGCGATGGCGGCGGCCGGGTCCAGGAAGTCGCCGCCGTCGCTGAAGCTGTCGGGGGTGACGTTCAGCACCGCCATGACCAGCGGGCGGGACGGCAAACCGGCCCAACTCACCACGAGAACGAGGTGCCGAGCCCCAGCACGGAGCTGTCCACCTTGTTGTTGTTGGGGCTGTTGGACACGTTGTTCAGGAAGTCGAAGCCGTTTTGCCGCCGCTGCGCCCAGGCATAGGACAGGTAGGTCGCCACCCCGGGGGCCAGCGCGTAGGTGCCGCCGGCCGCGGCCCCCTCCTCGAACCGCTGCCCGCCGATCACCGGGCCGGTGTAGGGGGCGCCGAGCAGCGAGCGGCTGGTGGCGGTCTGGTTGTCGCCCTCCGTGAACGAGCGCAAATAGTGCGCCCCGAACACGAGCGGCCCGATCGTGTAGCTGGCGCCGAGCAGCAGCGCGGAGGAGTTCGGCTGGCCCTTGCTGATCAGGTTGCCGTACGCGCCGCCCTGCCCGCCGTAGCGCCCGAACTGGTAGTTGGCGCCCACCACCACACCGGCGTACGTCACGGCCAGGCCGAAATCCGCCACGCTCAAATCGTCCTCCGGGACGTGCCTCGGGTTGCTGGCAGACCCGGCGGTGCCGCTGTCGTGCACCCGGCCGGACCCTTGGTAGGACGCGGTCGCCGCCACGCCATAGACGCCCTCGAACACGCCGCGATAGCGCAGCAGCGCCTCGTAGGTGTCCTTGCGCCGGGTGTAGTCGCCGGTGCTGGTCGAGCTGAGCGCCGCGCACCCCGGCGACGCCACGCTGCTGCCGGAGGCGATGTATTGCCCGGGCGCCGCCGTCGGGCCGCAATCGCCCGCGTTGATGCCGCCGGTGGTGGAGGTGCTCGGCTCGAACGAGGCGCCGAAGTCGAAGCCGTTAAGCTGCGGCGACAGGTAGACGACCTTGGTGCTGCTGTAGCTGTTGGCGTTGAAGTTGGCATCGGCGAACGGCCAGGTCAGCTGCACCGCGCCGGGCAGGGCGAACGGCAGGTCCCCGTTCAGCCCGCCCGCGTCGAAGTTCTCCAGCGTGCCGGTGAGGTACAGGCTGTTCGGGTCGTCGGTGCTGCCGACGCGCAGCGTGCCGAACCGGTCCGCGCCGAGGTAGCCCCACTCGCGCTGCACGTACAGCCCGCCCTGGGAGCGCACCTGCGCGCCGGCCGGGCCATACACGCCGTTGCCGCTGCCGAAGTTGTTCTCCTGCCGGATCTCGATCGACGCGCCGTATTTCAGCCCGTTGGCGGCGATGCCGTCGAAGCCCGGATACAGCCGCACGTAATCCTGGAAGCCGTAGTTATCGAGCCGGTTGAGGCCGGCGTTCGAGGTGTTGGTGGTGGCAGAGCCGATCGCCGTGCTGGCGGACGAGGCGGGGGCGGCGAAGTTGCTGGTCCGCGCCGAGTCGGTCGGCATCACGTCGGCATAGAAGCGGAAGCGGCCGTTCAGCCGCACCGTGATCTGGCCCTGCGAGGGGGCGGACTGGCCGCCGGCATAGCCCGCCGACTGCGCCGCCGCCGGGGGAGCGGGCACGGCCGCGGCGGCCGAGCCGGCCATGCCCGCCAGCAGGAACTTGCGCATCGAGCCTCCTTGGAACCACGATCCCTTGCCCAGGCCGGCGGGCCGAACCGGGCCGCCGCGGCGGCCGGGCGAGTCGGTCGTTGCATGATGATGCGCAGAGCCGGGGCCGCGGGCAATTCTCGCCGGCGGCGCGGAGGCGCAAGGGCGAGACAGTGTTGCCCTTGAGCGACAGTGGCGGCGGCGGTAAGAGCCCCTGCACCTTCCGCCAGGACCAACGCCGATGCGCATGACATTGCAGACCGCCTCGACCATCGTGGATGCGGCGCTGGCCGCCGGGCGCGGGCACGGCTTCCTGCCGCTCACGGTGGCGGTGCTGGACGCGGGCGGCCACCTGGTCGCCTTCAAGCGCGAGGACGGCGCCGGCATCCTGCGGTTCGACATCGCCTACGGCAAGGCATGGGGCGCGCTCGGCATGGGCTTCGGCTCGCGCGAGCTGTTCAACCGCACCCAGGCCAACCCGACCTTCATGGCGGCGCTGTCCACCGTCAGCGGCGGCCGGCTGGTGCCGGTGCCGAGCGGCGTGCTGATCCTGTCCGACGGCGAGGTGATCGGCGCGGTGGGCATCTCCGGCGACAACTCGGACAACGACGAGGCCTGCGCCGTGGCCGGCGTGGCCGCGGCCGGGCTGGAGGCCAAGGTTGGCCTGTGATGGTTTGGCCTGTGATGGTTTGACTGCGCGGCCCGCCGCGCTATAACCCGGCGCTCCGGCGGCAGGGCGACCTGCTGCCCCATCGCCGTTGCCACAGGACCACGCCTGATGTTCGCAGTCATCCGCACCGGCGGGAAGCAGTACCGCGTGACGCCCGAGCTGGTGCTCAAGGTCGA
This sequence comes from uncultured Acetobacteraceae bacterium, assembly GCA_964247035.1. GTDB lineage: Bacteria > Pseudomonadota > Alphaproteobacteria > Acetobacterales > Acetobacteraceae > LMUY01. Next base: position 1,438 of record CAXTTH010000237.1, on the reverse strand, counting down.
GAAGCTCGAAGCCGAAGCCGGGTCCACCATCACCTTCACCGACGTACTAGCGGTCGGCGGCGAGACGGGCGTGTCCATCGGCGCGCCCCTGGTGCCCGGCGCCACCGTGACCGCCACCGTCATCGCGCAGGACCGGCTGGACAAGGTCATCATTTTCAAGAAGCGCCGCCGGCAGAACAGCCGGCGCAAGAACGGCCACCGCCAGCACGTCACCGTGCTGCGCATCGGCGAGATCAGCAGCGTCGTCGCAGCCTGAAGGAGAGCAGGACATGGCACACAAGAAGGCAGGCGGCTCGTCCCGCAACGGCCGCGACACTGCGGGCCGCCGGCTCGGCGTCAAGAAGTACGGCGGCGAGGCCGTGGTCGCCGGCAACATCATCATCCGCCAGCGCGGCACCAAGGTGAAGCCCGGCGTCAACGTCGGCGTCGGCAAGGACCACACCCTGTTCGCCCTGGTGGACGGCAACGTGAAGTTCTATCGCCGCGCCGACAGCCGGGTGCACGTGGCCGTCGAAACCGTGGCGCTCGCCGCCGAGTAATTCCCGCCCTGACATCCCACTTGCAGGGGGTCGGCGCGAGCCGGCCCCTTTCGCGTTTGGACTCCCCGCCATGAAGTTCCTCGACCAAGCCAAGATCTACGTCCGCTCCGGCGATGGCGGCGACGGCGTGATCGCGTTCCGGCGGGAGCGGTTCATCGAGTTCGGCGGCCCCGACGGGGGCACCGGCGGCCGCGGCGGGGACGTGGTGTTCGAGGCCGTCGCCAACCTCAACACCCTGATCGACTTCCGCTACACCCAGCATTTCCGCGCCCGCAAGGGCGGCAACGGCGCAGGGCAGGACCGCACGGGCGCCGGGTCGGACGACGTGCTGATCCGCGTCCCCATCGGCACCCAGATCATCGACGACGGCGACCGCGAGCTGCTGCTGGCCGACCTGGACGCGCCCGGCAAGCGCATCGTGCTGTGCCGCGGCGGCGATGGCGGCCACGGCAACGCCCACTTCAAGAGCAGCACCAACCGCGCGCCCCGCCGCGCCGACAAGGGCTGGCCCGGCGAGGAGCGCTGGGTGTGGCTGCGGCTCAAGCTGATCGCCGACGTGGGGCTGGTCGGGCTGCCGAACGCCGGCAAGAGCACCTTCCTCTCCGTGGTGTCCGCGGCCAGGCCCAAGATCGCCGACTACCCGTTCACCACCTTGCACCCGCAATTGGGCGTGGTCCGGCTGTCCCACTCGGAGGAGTTCGTCATCGCCGACATCCCCGGGCTGATCGAGGGGGCGCACGAGGGCGCAGGCCTGGGCGACCGCTTCCTCGGCCACGTCGAGCGCTGCGCCGTCCTGCTGCACCTGGTCGATGGCGCGGCCGGCAACGTGGTGGACGCCTGGCGCACCGTGCGCGAGGAGCTGGCGGCCTATGGCGGCGGCCTGGCAGAGAAGCCGGAGC
>CAXTTH010000236.1:0-4044 GCA_964247035.1 uncultured Acetobacteraceae bacterium | reverse complement strand
CCGGCTTCGGCGTCAGCCGCGCCCGCAGCCGCTCGCCGTCCAGCGCCGCGCCGGCACGTTCAACGTCAGCCGCGCGCTGGTGAACCTGGCGCAGACGGTGATCCAGGCGCGCGAGCCGGCGCGCTTCGCCCTGCTGTATCAGCTGGTGTGGCGCGCCCATGCCGGGGAGCGCGCCTTGCTGGACCAGGTGACCGACCCGGACGTGCAGCGCGCCCAGCGGCTGGCGCAGGCGGTGCGGCGGGACACCCACAAGATGCGCGCCTTCGTGCGCTTCCGCGAGGTGGCGGAGCCGGAGGGTGCCCGCTACGTCGCGTGGTTCGAGCCGGACCACTACATCGTGGAGGCGAACGCCCCGTTCTTCGAGCGCCGCTTCGCCACCATGACCTGGTCGATCCTGACGCCGTACCGCAGCGCGCACTGGAACGGCGCCGAGCTGTGCTTCACCGCCGGGGCGTCCCGCGCGGACGTGCCAGACGACGACAAGCTCGAGGCCTATTGGCGCGCCTACTTCAGCAGCATCTTCAACCCCGCCCGGCTGAAGGTGGGCGCCATGACGTCCGAGATGCCGCGCAAGTACTGGCGCAACCTGCCGGAGGCCGCGGCGATCCCGGAGCTGATCCGCACCGCGGCCGCGCGGGTGGCCGACATGGTAGAGCGCCCGGTGATCTCGCCCGAGAAGCCGGCCCGCGCCCCTGCGGAGCCGATCGCCGCTGACCCGTCCGACTCGCCGCTGGCCGCCGCCCGCAAGGAGGCTGCCGGGTGCCGCGCCTGCCCGCTGTGGGAGCCAGCGACGCAGACCGTGTTCGGCGAGGGCCCGGATGACGCCCGGCTGATGTTCGTGGGCGAGCAGGCCGGCGACCAGGAGGACCTGGCGGGCCGCCCGTTCATCGGGCCGGCCGGGCAGATGTTCAACAAGGCGCTGGCGGAGGCCGGCATCGACCGCGGCAGCGCCTACGTGACCAATGCGGTCAAGCACTTCAAGTTCGAGCTGCGTGGCCGGCGGCGCATCCACGCCAAGCCGGACACCGGCGACATCAACGCCTGCCGGTTCTGGCTCGACCTGGAGCGCCGCGAGGTGAAGCCCGCCATCACGGTGCTGCTGGGCGCCACGGCGGCGCGGGCGGTGCTGGGCAAGGCCATCACCATCTCCCGCGAGCGCGGCCGGCCGATCGCGCTGGACGGCAACTCGCAGGCGCTGGTGACGGTGCATCCCTCGTATTTGCTGCGGCTGCCGGACGAGGAGAGCAAGCAGCGGGAGTACGCGGCGTTCGTGGAGGATTTGCGGCACGCGGCGCGGTTGCTGGAGGCTTAGGGAAGATCGGGGCTCTGCCCCGAACCCCGCCAGAGGACGGGGTCCTCTGGACACCTGGTTAGGGTGCGGGACAGGTTACTGGGCGAACAAGGCTTCCACGCTGGTTGCCAGCGCGTCGGCAAAGCTTAGGGCCAGGCGTGCGGATGGCTCGTGCCGGCCGCACTCGACGGCTTCGACGGTTCGGGTGGGCACGCCCATTCGCTCGGCCAGCGCCGCATAGCTCAGCCCTTGCCGGGTCCGCGCCTGGCGCACGCTGTTGGCGGGGGCCGGGCCGTGCGGCTCCTCGGGTACGGGCCGCCGTTCCAGCCAGGCCATCCGCACCAGGCAGACCAACAGGCCGAGCAGCAGGATCACGGGCAGCGCAGGGGCTGCGAAACCGGGATGGTAGAAGCTGTAGACTGCGGCGCAGAAGCCAAGCAGCGTCATGGCCGAGTAGCCGGCCCGGGCGGCTTGCTGCTGCCGTGCCCGGGTTAGCTCATCTGCCGGTTGACCGGAATAGGGCCAATAGAACTCATACCCGAACACGAGGTATGTGATGAGGAACCAACCGCTATCGGTGAGCGTGTGGCTATTAGGAATCAGGAACGCCGAGCTTCTTTGCAGCGCGGTAAAGCTGATCAAGAAAATTGATATGATGCGCAGTCTGGCAGCGCTGCGGAGTGCCCTCTCTGCCTGAAGCCAACGGATATGCGGCGTCAAGGCTGAGTTCGCGGCGAGGGTCCAGCCCATGACTTTCGCGGTGCGCACTCCGGCAACCGTCAACAAGCCGCCACCAGCCAAGAACACGAACATAACGCCGACATAGGCAGTGGTCTCATCCACGTCGAAGCGGCGCATTACCCAACGATAGGTGACCCACCACAGAAGCCCGAACGGAACCAGGGTAGCCGCCCAAACGAGCCCGCGGCGCTGAAGGCGCTTCAGCACCAGCCGGTCCCCGGCGTTCTCCAGTCCTTCCATTGATGGTCCTCCGCGCGGCTGAGCGGAGGCTACATCAGCAGGCCGGCCTGTAAACGCCCGGCTGCCTCACTCCGCGCTGGCGACCTCCGGCGTCTTGGGCTTCTGGCGCAGCTCCGTCAGCTTCTCCTGCACGTGGCGGCTGAACACGTAGTCGGCCGGGCGCTGGCCCTCCAGCTTGATCTCGGGCGCCATCGGCCCGGTGACGCGCGGGCCGCGCAGCGCCACGGCCAGCGTCTTGATCGGGCTCTTCACCGCGTCCATCACCGCCGTGCTCTCGTAGCCGGAATGGACCATGCAGTCGGCGCACTTCTCGTAGTTGCCGGTGCCGTACTTGTCCCAGTCCGTGGTCTCCATCAGCTCCTTGAACGTCTTGGTGTAGCCCTCGCCCAGCAGGTAGCAGGGGCGCTGCCAGCCGAACACGTTGCGGGTCGGCTTGCCCCAGGGAGTGCACCGGTAGGTCTCGTTGCCGGCCAGGAAGTTCATGAACAGCGGCGACTGGGTGAAGCGCCAGCCCTTGCCCTTGCCGCGGGCCAGGATGTCGCGGAACAGCTGCTTGGTCTTCTGGCGGGACAGGAAATGCGCCTGGTCCGGGGCGCGCTCGTAGGCGTAGCCCGGCGAGGTCATGATGCCGTCCACGCCCATGGCCATCACCTCGTCGAAGAACTTGGCGACCCGCTCGGGCTGCGCGCCGTCGAACAGGGTGCAGTTGATCGACAGGCGGAAGCCGCGGCGCTTGGCCTCCTTGATGGCGGCGATGGCGCGGTCGTACACGCCGTCCTGGCTCACGGCGCGGTCGTGCATCTCCTGGTCGCCGTCCAGGTGCACGTCCCAGGAGAAGTACGGGTTCGGCTTGTACTGGTCGAGCTTCTTCTCCAGCAGCAGGGCGTTGGTGCAGAGATAGACGAACTTCTTGCGCGCCAGGATCTGCTCGACGATCTGCGGCATCTCCTTGTGCAGCAGCGGCTCGCCGCCCGCGATGGCCACGACAGGCGCGCCGCACTCGTCCACCGCCTCGATCGCGTCCGCGACGGACAGGCGCTGGTTCAGGATCTCTCCCGGGTAGTCGATCTTGCCGCAGCCGGAGCAGGCCAGGTTGCAGCGGAACAGCGGCTCCAGCATCAGCACCAGCGGGTAGCGCTTGCGGCCGGCAAGGTGCTGCTTGACGACGTAGGCCCCGACTCGGATGACCTGCTGCAACGGAACTGACATCAGCCATTCTCCTTCGCCCGGGCGCGGCCCACGGCATCATCCAGGACACACTCGGCCCCAACCGGGGGCGGTTGCAAGCCGCGCATGGTGTGCCTCGCCGTCATATTGGCATCGCCGGGGCCGTGGGACAATGACGCTTGTGGCGGTGCGGCAGCACGGTTTTGCCGTGATGTTGCAGCAAAGCCGCATTCTGCCGGCCGTGAACGGCCCTATCTTGCATCAGGGGGAGGGGCAGTGTTTCTTGAGGCGTTGGCATCACCTCCGTCCCCGCTGCACGCAGCGCCGGGTCGAGGCGTTCCGGAAAGGCTTGGTATCGTGGTGGCGGTGAATGTCGGCTGACGTGCTGGTGCGTGGCAAGGCGGGCGGGCTGACCGGCGCGATGGCGGGCGCCGTGCCGGTCGTGGAGGCCGCGCTGACCGAGCTGATCGGCCAGTCCAACGGGCTCGAAGGCCGGCTGACCGACGCCATGCGCTACGCCAGCCTGAACGGCGGCAAGCGGCTGCGCGGCTTCCTGGCGCTGCAGGTGGCAGGCTTGTTCGGCGTGCCGCAGGCCCGCGCCGCCC
>CAXTTH010000235.1:0-4045 GCA_964247035.1 uncultured Acetobacteraceae bacterium | reverse complement strand
CCGCATAGCCTGGCCAGGATGCCGGGCCGGGGTGCGTCCTGCGCCCAGGCGGGCGAGGCCAGCAGCACGCCGCAGGCGAGGGCGCGCCGCAGGGATGCGGGCATCCCGCCGGGTCAGGCCGGGCTGAACGGGACGGGCTTGGGCGTGCCGTCCGACTGCCACAGCACGTCGAAGCCCTGCTTCTCGTTCACCGAGCCGATGAACACGCCGCGGCTGACGTAGTTGTTGTCGCCCGCCATGCTGAGCGTGTAGCCGGACGGGTCGGCGAAGGTGAGCCCGCCGAACGCCCGGCGCACCTCCGGCACGTCGAAGCTGCCGGCCTTGTGCGCCGCCATCGCCCACAGGTGCACGCCGTCATAGGCGGACACCATGGGGTCGATCGCCACGTCCGGGCGGTAGGGCGCGCCCGTCCGCTTCACGGTGGCCGCCCAGTCGGCCAGGAACTTGGCGTTGCGCGGCCCCGGCGCGTTCTGCAGGTAGGCCCAGCAGTTCAGGCTGCCGACCAGCCCTGCGGTGTCCAGCCCCTCCAGGTCGGCCTCCACCATGTCCAGGCCCAGCACCGGGATGTCGGTCGGCTTGAGGCCCTGGTTGACGTATTCGCGCAGGAAGTCCGGGATGGAGCTGCCCACCACGGTCAGCACGATGATCGGCTGGCCGCCCCCCGCATTGGCGAAGCTGCGGATTTCGTTGACCAGGTTCTGGAAGTTGCTGAAGCCGAACGGCACGTACTCCTCGCGCCAGGCAGCGGGCTCGATGCCTTTGCCGCCCCAGTACGCCTTGAGGATCTTGTTGATGGTGCGCGGCCACACGTAGTCGCTGCCCAGCATGAAGAACCGCTTGGCCGAGCCGCCGTCCGGCCCCATCAGGTAGTCCACCGCCGGCAGCACGGAGCTGGAGGGCGGCGAGTTGAGGTACACCACGTTCTTGGAGTTCTCCTCGCCCTCGAAGTGCAGCGGGTAGAACAGCAACCCGTCCGCCTGCTCCACCACCGGCAGCACCGACTTGCGGGACACCGAGGTCCAGCAGCCGAACAGGGCGGCGACCTTCTGCTCTTGCAGCAGTTGGCGGCCCATCTGGGCGTAGGTCGGCCAGTCGGAGGCCGGGTTGGTGGTCACCACCTCCACGTGGCGGCCCAGCACGCCGCCGGCCGCGTTCAGCTCGTCGGCAGCCATCTGCACCACGGTGTTCATGCGGCCCTCCAGGTTGGCCATGGTGCCGGAGGAGGAGAACAGGCAGCCGAGCTTGACGGCGCCGGCAGCCTGGGCGGGACGGATGATGGCCGGCATGGCCAGCGCCGCGCCGGCGGCGGCAAGGGCGGAGCGCCGGGTCAGGTCAGGCATCGGGTTCCCCTGGGGACCGCTCTGTCCCGCATCTGTCCGCCACGCTCTCGCCGGGGCGCCCAGGGGTCCATAAGTGAAACGACGTATGGGCACTGCGGTCCCGGTGGGCTAGTTTGGCAATTCACTCATCGCCTCCGGGTCCCGCGCGATGTCCGGCCTGCCAGCAGCATCGCCGCGGCGTTTCAGGCCGGCGCGGCGTCCGGGGCCTCCACCGGTCGCGCGCTTGCCGGGAGCAGCCATCGCCTGACGGCGCGTTGCGCCGGGCGCTCGACGAACCGGTGGAGCAAGGCGGCAGCGCCGATCATGCATGCCAGGACGAGAACCCAGGACAACACGGGGGTTCGCGTGACGCCGATCCAGCGCAGCCCGCCCATCGCCGCATGGCGCAGCCCGAGCATCGGGTAGTGCACCAGGTAAAGCGCGTAGGACCATGCGCCGAGCCGGTGCGCCGGCCGGGACGCCAAGGCACGGGCGACGGCGGAACGCTCCGTGGCGAGGCAGCCGATCAGGACGGGCGCCAGCATCAGCACGGCGAGGTCGGTGCCCGGCAAGAGCAGCAGGCCCGCAAGCAGCGCGCCGATGGCTCCGCAAAGCAAGCCGTTCGACGCGACCCGGCGCCAGCGCGCGTCCTGCATGGCGCGCCAGGCCAGGATGCCGAGCGTGAACCCGGCGATGCATCGCACGACGGGGCCGAGGGTGCGGGTGTCCGAGATGTTCAGCGCGCCGTGCCGCCAGCCAACTTCCTGCAAGGCCGCGTCGGACAGGGTGGCGAGCACGGCGTAGGCGGCCAGCACGGCGCAAGCCGTCCCGATGGCGACGACGCGGCGGCGGGACAGGCAAACGGCGAGCAGCAAGGGAAACAGCAGGTAGGCCGCAGCTTCGGTGCTGAGCGACCATCCCGGGGGGTCGATGCCGAGATCCAGGCCCCAGCCTTGGACCAGCATCACGTTCTCGGCGATCTTCGCGAAGGACAGCGGCGTCTTGAGCGGGAGCAGGCGGCCGAGGGCGAGCGGGATGCAGGCCAGCGTCAGGAGGATGTAGAGCGGATAGACCCGCCCGGCCCGCTGCATGAGGAAGCCACGCAGCACGCCAGCCTCGCCCCATCGTCCGTTCAGGCCGTGGTGCACGTGGGCCATCACGAACCCGCTCAGCACGAAGAACACGTCAACGCCCAGGTAGCCGTGCTGGCTGAGGCAGCTCAGCCACGCGAACCGGTCGGTGGGCGCGGAGTGGTGCAGCACGACGAGCAGGGCAGCGACGCCGCGCAGGCCGGTCAAGCAGCGGATTTCCCTCCGTTGCGGCACGGCGCCTCCCACAGGGTTTGAAGCCGCCGGCACGGGTGAGGGCAGATGTATGCGCCAGGCTGCCCAGACATTCCAGCGGCAGTCAACACTACGCCATGCCCCGAGCTGCGCGCGACGCGCAAGGCTTCGCTTGCTGTTCGCTTTTTTCGCTTGATGTGCGGTTTCCGCCGCGATAGCCTGGCCTGGCCAGGAAAGCTGATTCCCAGGGGAGCGCACCAAGCCATGCCCGCCGCCGGCATCTACGACCTCGCCGTCATCGGCGGCGGCATCAACGGCTGCGGCATCGCGCGAGACGCCGCCGGGCGCGGCTGGTCGGTCGCGCTGTGCGAGGCGAACGACCTGGCCTCCGCCACCTCGTCCTCCTCCACCAAGCTGGTGCACGGCGGCTTGCGCTACCTGGAGCACAAGAAGTTCCGCCTGGTGCGCGAGGCGCTGATGGAGCGCGAGGTGCTGTGGGGCATAGCCCCCCACATCATCTGGCCGCTGCGCTTCGTGCTGCCGCACCACAAGGGCCTGCGCCCGGCCTGGCTGCTGCGGCTCGGCCTGCTGATGTACGACCACCTCGGCGGCCGCAAGCGCCTGCCTGCCACCCGCACCATCCGCCTGCGCCACGACCCGGCGGGCGCGCCGCTGAAGCCCGAGTTCACCCTCGGCTTCGAGTATTCCGATTGCTGGGTGGAGGACTCCCGCCTGGTGGTGCTCAACGCGATGGACGCCGCCGCCCGCGGCGCCGCCGTCGCCCTGCGCACCCGCTGCGTCAGCGCCGACCGGGCGGACGGGGCATGGACCTTGCAGATGCTCGACACCGTCAGCGGCGAGCGCCGCGCCGTGCGCGCCCGCGCCGTGGTGAACGCGGCCGGCCCCTGGGTGGGCGACGTGCTGCGCGGCGTGGTGCGCGCCAACACCACCGCCCGCGTGCGCATGGTCAAGGGCAGCCACATCGTCGTGCGCAAGCTGTACGACGGCGACCAGTGCTACATCTTCCAGAACGCCGACAACCGCATCTTCTTCGTCATTCCCTACGAGCGCGACTTCTCCCTCATCGGCACCACGGACGGCGACTACCAGGGCGATCCGGCGCTCGCCGAAGCCTCCGCCGACGAGATCGCCTACCTGTGCCGCTGCGCCACCGAGTACCTGAAGCAGCCGGTGACGCCCGGCCAGGTCGTGTGGACCTACTCCGGCGTCCGCCCGTTGTATGACGACGGCGCGTCCGCCGCCCAGGAAGCGACGCGGGACTACGTGCTGGACCTGGACGCGCCGGAGGGCAGCCCGCCGCTGCTTTCGGTGTTCGGCGGCAAGATCACCACCTATCGCCGCCTGGCGGAGGCGGCGCTGGCCAAACTGGCGCCCTGCCTGCCCGAGCCGCCAGGCCTGCCCGCCGGCTGGACCGGCCGCGCC
>CAXTTH010000234.1:2026-4081 GCA_964247035.1 uncultured Acetobacteraceae bacterium | reverse complement strand
CGCATCCCCGGCATCGGCGTGAAGTCGGTCGAGGCCATCCTCCGCGCCCGGCGGCGGCTCGGCGGCGGCGGAGAACAGGTCGTCGGGCTCGCGCACCGACCATACGGCGTCCTCCGGCGGCACGCCGTCCAGCGCCAGGCGGCGGGCGGCGCTGCGCCACCCGTCCCAGTCCACTTCATGCGCTAAGACGATGGCACGGCTCATGGCGTCTCCCTCTGCCCGAGGAAGGGGGATTGCGGCCCGAAAGTTCCGCAGCTTCTAGGCGAACAGGTCCGCCTGCACCGGCTTCGGCGTCAGCCGCGCCCGCAGCCGCTCGCCGTCCAGCGCCGCGCCGGCCGAGTGCCCCTCCGCCGTCACGAAGGCGCTGACCTTGGCCAGCGGCAGCCGCAGCCGGGCCAGGTCATCCATGCGCAGCCGCCGGTGCCGCCGGGCGCGGAGGATGGCCTCGACCGACTTCACGCCGATGCCGGGGATGCGCAGCAGCATCTCCCGCGGGGCCGCGTTGACATCGACCGGGAACTGCTCGCGGTGCGCCAGCGCCCAGGACAGCTTGGGGTCGATGGCCAGGTCCAGGTTGCCGGCTGCGTCGGTCTCCAGCTCGGGCGCCTCGAAGCCGTAGAAGCGCATCAGCCAGTCGGCCTGGTACAGCCGGTGCTCCCGCACCAGCGGCGCATGGTCCGGCGGCAAGCTGGCCGAGGCGTCCGGGATCGGGCTGAACGCCGAGTAGTACACCCGGCGCAGCCCGTAGGACCCGTACAGGTTCGTGCTCATCCCCAGGATGTCGCGGTCCGAGCTGGCGTCCGCGCCCACGATCACCTGCGTGCTCTGCCCGGCCGGGGCGAAGCGCGGCGCCTTGCGGTCAGCCTTCGCCTCGTCGATGCGCAGCCGCATCCGGCCCATGGAGCGGCGGATGCCGGCGCCGTCCTTCTCCGGCGCGAGTGCGGCCAGGCTGCCCTCGGTCGGCAACTCCACGTTGATGGAGAGCCGGTCGGCGTAGCGCCCGGCCTCGGCGAGCAAAGCCGGGTCGGCGTCCGGGATGGTCTTCAGGTGGATGTAGCCGCGGAAGCCGTGCTCCTCGCGCAAGGTGCGCGCCACCCGGACGATCTGCTCCATGGTGTAGTCCGGGCTGCTGATGATGCCGGAGGACAGGAACAATCCCTCGATGCAGTTGCGCCGGTAGAAGCCGAGCGTGAGGGTGACGACCTCCTCCACCGTGAAGCGGGCCCGGCGCACGTTGGAGGAGCGGCGGTTGATGCAGTACAGACAGTCGTACACGCAGGAGTTGGTCAGCAGGATCTTCAGCAGCGAGATGCATCGGCCATCCGGCGCGTAGGCATGGCAGATGCCCATGCCCTCGGTGGAGCCGACGCCGTCCTTGGCCCCCTGTGAGCTGCGCGTGTCGGTGCCGCTGGAGGCGCAGGAGGCGTCGTATTTCGCCGCGTCGGCCAGGATCTCGAGTTTCTGTAGCAGGTCCATGGCGGCCTCGATCCCAGTTCTTGGAAATGGTTGCTTTCGCCAACGATTCAACGGGGCGCGGCGCTCAATCCCCTTCGACGTGGATGCGGTACTGGCGGCCGTTGCCCTTCATGGCGACGACGATGAGCAGGTCCCCCTGCGGCGGCAACTGCCCGGTCCAGCTGCGCGCGTTGTCGCTGTCGGCGGCGCCGGGCAGCGACGGCACGCCGAAGGTGAAGGCGCGGCCGTGCTGCGTGATGACCCAGCCCGGCGGGTAGAGCTGCAGGCTGCCGTAGTTGTGGGCGGTCGCCACCGTGACGTGCCCGCGCACCGCGCCGGGCAGGTGCAGCCGGAAGCACGCCACGTCCCCGGGCATGATGTCGAAGTTCCGCTCGAACACCGCGCTGCCGTTGGTGTTGATCGGCGGCAGCAGCGGCACGAAGGGCGGATCGGTGCAGAACGGCGTGGCGCTGGCAACGCCCGGAAGGCTTGCGCAGGCGATCAGGATGGCCGTCGCGGTCAATCTGCCAAGCATCAAGCTTTCTCCCCACCAAGGGTTCTAAGGGATGACCATCCCTTAGCGGGTCCAGGGCAGAGCCC
>CAXTTH010000234.1:0-2016 GCA_964247035.1 uncultured Acetobacteraceae bacterium | reverse complement strand
CCCCCCCCCCCCCCGCCCCCCCCCCCCCCCCCCCCCCCCCCCGCGCCCCCCCCCCCCCCCCCCCCCTTAGAACCCGAACATATGATCCAGCGAGAACCCGCCGCGATCATCCATCAACCCGTGATACCCGAACAGCCGGCACGTCCGGTCGTCCACCATCACGTAGCCGCGCGGCCCGGCCTGCCGCAGCAGCGCCTTGCCGAACACCGCGTCCGGCCACACCATCGCCGAGCCGGAGCAGGCGATCGCCAGCGGACGCTCCGCCAGCTCCGCGCCCTCGCCGTCGTGCAGCGCCAGCCGGGTGCTGGACATGGGGCGCCACGCGGCGGAGGCCGGGTAGCTCAGGTGTGCGAAGGAGCGGCGTCCCCCCTCCCCCAGCGTGAGGAACAGCCGCGTCGCGCGGCCCGGCGGCGGCCCGGCGTAGGATTGCGGCTCGCCCTTGTAGGTCATCAGCGTGTTGAAGATGTGCGCGCCGAAGCTGGTCTCCGCCGCATGGCCGCTGCGGCGGTCCTGGTAGCGCGCCAGGCAGTGCATCCAGCCATCCGCCCCGCCGCCCTCGCGGAAGTCGTACGCCAGTTCGGCGTGGCCACCCTCCGCGCCCAACTCGGCCAAGTCCAGCGCCAGGTCATGGTCGCGCGGCAGGCGGCCGAGGAAGCGCTCCGCCACCAGCCGCCCGTCCGGCGCGAACACGTCCACCCGCAGCGGCAGGTCCGCCTGGCTCTCGGCCATCGGCGTCGGCTGCACCACGGTGGAGAACCGCTCGGCCGGCAGCACCGGAAACGGCAGCAGATAGCCGCGCCCCAGCAGGTTGGACAGCGCCGGGATGCCCGGGTCGGGCCGCAAATCCGCCCGCTCGACGTTCACGTGGGCGATGCGGGTGCGCCCCCCCTGCACCACCTCGTAGCGCGGGCGCACCATGTGGCGGCCGCAGCGCAACTCGACCTGGGCCGGCCAGCGCAGGCCCGGCAGCAGCGCCGCTACGTCCAGCGCCACGGTGGCGAAGGGCGGCACCTCCCGGTCCAGCGCCACCGGCCGCTCCGCTCCCATGCGGTCCAGCCGCAGCGTGCCGGCGGGGATGGGTGCTGCGTGGCTGTTCTGCACCCACAGCACCACCCGCTCGCCCTCCCGCGGCGCCGGCAGCCCGGCGTAGCGGTCGGACGGCCAGGCGTTGGCGTCGTGCGTGCAGGACAGGCTGGGCTCTGCCCCGGTCCCGTAGGTGTCAAGCGCGTACTTCACCACGTCGTGGCCCGCCACGCCGATCGCGTGCACGAAGAGCTGGCCGCAGAACGCCGGCAGGCCGAAGCGGGCGCGCACCTCGGCGCTGTCGATGCACACGCCGCCGGGCCCGGCGGGCAGGGGCTGCTCCCACTCGGCCAGCACGCCGCCGCCTGCGTCGAACAGCCGCAGCCAGAGCCGGACGGAGGCAGCGCCGTAATTGGCCCAGTAGTTGGCGGTGACCAGCCGGGTGGACAGCCCGTCCGCGTCGCGGAAGAAGGCGAAGTTGGTGGCGAAGTTCAGCGCGTCCAGGTACTTGCGGCCGTTGGTCAGCATCGCGGCGGGCAGCCGCGCCTCGTCCAGCGAAACCAATGCCATGCCGGGGGGCAGCAGCGGGCGCAGCCGGTCGCGCAGCTTGGCCGCATCGAAGCTCGCCACCAGCAGCGTGCCGGCTTCCGAGCGCGGCAAATCCACCAGCGGCAGCGCCCGGCATCCGGCGCGGCGCTGGCCCACCTGCTCGGTGTCGTGCACGTACAGCTCGGCCGGCGCGGGCATCTCCGGATGCAGCGCGAACAGCGCGTCCGCCACCCCGTCCGGGTCGTACACCGCGAGCGGGCCTTCGAGGCGGGCGGCCAGCCTGGCGATCGCCTCGGCGGCGAGCGGGTGGGCGAACGCCTTGTAGAGCACGTTGCCGCCCTGCCGCGCGTCGAAGGTTTGGATGTCCAGCATGCGTTGCGTCACAGCCCCAAGCGCCGGCGGACGGTATCGGCCGCCTCCTGCGTGTCGTCCAGGGGGGTGGTG
>CAXTTH010000233.1:0-4082 GCA_964247035.1 uncultured Acetobacteraceae bacterium | reverse complement strand
CCACGGCGAGGCGGCGCGACGCCGCGGCGGCGAAGCCCAGCGGAATCGCGACCGCCAGCGCGTAGGAGGTGGCGACGAAGGCGAGGTGGGTCACGCGAGCGCCTCGCCGCGGGCCAGCAGCAGGCTGCGGATGCGCCGCTCCATCACGGCGGCGCGGGTGCGGGCCATGGCAATGGCGGCGAAGGCGAGCGTGAAGCCGACCGCGCACACCAGCAGCGGCCACAGCATGTCCAGCGCCATGGTGGGCGCGCCGGTGAGGGTGATGGTGGCGGGCTGGTGCAGGGTGTTCCACCAGTTCACGCTGAACTTGATGATCGGCAAGTTGACCACGCCGACCAGCGCCAGGATCGCGCCCGCCCGGTAGCCGCGCTGCGGGTCGTCGAAGGCGCGGACCAGGGCGATGTGGCCGAGGTAGAGGAAGAACAGCACCAGCACCGAGGTCAGCCGCGCGTCCCACACCCACCAGGCGCCCCACATCGGCTTGCCCCACAGGCTGCCGGTGACGAGGCACAGCGCGGTGAACCCGGCGCCGACCGGGCCGATCTCGGCGGCAGCGAGGTCCGCCAGCGGATGCCGCCAGATGATGGACGCGGCGGAGCACAGCGCAAGGCACGCGTAGCCGAGCGAGGCCAGCCAGGCGGAGGGAACGTGCACGTACATGATGCGGACCGCGTCGCCCTGCTGCCAGTCGGCCGGGGCGCGGAACAGGCCCCAATACAGCCCGCCGGCGGTGACGAGCAGGGCGGCCAGGTTCAGCCAAGGCTGCACGGCGCCGGCCAGCCGCAGGAAGCGGCCGGGGTTGGCGAACCGGTGCAGCACATTGCCAGTCCGCGGCGTGACGAGGGCGGTTGCTTCCACAGCTTCAAGATAGCACGGGGCGGGTTGCTGCAAACCCCGTGAAGTTCCGTGGCCCAAATGGATGACGCAGGATTAAGGTCGGGGCTTTGCCCCGAACCCCACCAGAGGATAGTCATCCTCTGGACACCTTATCGTGAAAGGTAAAGGGGATGCCCCGCTTGCAAGAGTTGGCCCCTTTCGGGTGCAGGGCGGAGGTGGCCCAAGGTTCCGATCGCCTCCTTCAGGCGATTGGAAGGCCACCGGAGGGGGAGCCCTGCAAAGGAGAGTCCACGATGCTGTTCGCCATCCTCTGCACCGACAAGCCGGACAGCCTGGCGCTGCGCCAGGCCACCCGCCCCGCGCACCTGGCGCATGCCGCGGCGAACGGCATCGTGTTCGGCGGCCCGCTGCTGGACCCGGCGGGGCAGCCCTGCGGCTCCCTGCTGGTGATCGAGGCCGAGAGCCATGCCCATGCCGCCGCCGCCGCGGCAGCAGACCCGTACGCGCTGGCCGGCCTGTTCGCCGAGACAACCATCCGCGGCTTCCGGACGGTGTTCGAGAACGGCGTTGCCGCCTGATGTCGTACTGGCTGGTGAAATCCGAGCCGGACGCGTTCAGTTGGGAGCAGCAGGTGGCACGCGGCGTCGAGCCGTGGACCGGCGTGCGCAACCACCTGGCCAAGAACAACCTGCTGGCGATGCAGCTGGGGGAGCGGGCGTTCTTCTATCACTCCAACGTCGGCAAGCAGGTCATGGGCGTGGTCGAAGTGGCGCGCGAGGCCTACCCCGACCCGACCGGCGAGGCATGGGCGTGCGTCGATCTGCGGACCGTGGGACCGCTGCCCGCCCCGGTCAGCCTGGCCGCCATCAAGCAGCACCCGGCGCTGGCCGGCATGGCGCTGCTGCGGCTGTCCCGCCTGTCGGTGGGGCCGGTCAGCCCGGCGGAGTGGGCGCATATTTGCGGCTTGGGGGGCTTCAAGGGATAGGCGCGCGGGGATAGCTTGCCCGCAAAGAGATGGGGGGAGCCACCATGACCGAGACCAGCCTGTTCCACGTCAAGCCGGCTTTCGCGGACGCGGCGCACGTCAACGGTGAGCGCTATCGCCTGATGGCCAACCATGCCCGGCGCGACCCGGAGCATTTCTGGGCGGAGGAGGCCAAGCGGATCGCCTGGATCACGCCGCCCACGGTGATCAAGAACACCAGCTTCGAGGGCGAGGTCTCGATCAAGTGGTTCGAGGACGGCCGGCTCAACGCCTCCGCCGCCTGCCTGGACGCGCACCTGGAGGCGCGCGGCGAGCAGGTAGCGATCATCTGGGAGGGCGACAACCCAGGCAGCCACAAGACCATCACCTACCGCGCGCTGCACGAGCAGGTGTGCCGGCTGGCCAACGTGCTGAAGGCGCGCGGCATCCAGAAAGGCGACCGGGTGACGATCTACCTGCCGATGGTGATCGAGGCGGCCGTCGCCATGCTGGCCTGCGCCCGGGTGGGGGCGATCCATGCCGTGGTGTTCGGCGGCTTCTCGCCGGACAGCCTGGCCAACCGCATCCAGGATTGCGGCTCCACCCTGCTGATCACCGCCGACGAGGGCCGCCGCGGCGGACGCCGGGTGGCGCTGAAGGCCAACGCGGACCAGGCCCTGCGCCAGTGCCCAACGGTCAAGGACGTGCTGGTGGTGGCCGTCACCGGCGCCGACGTGCCGATGCAGAAGGGCCGGGACCACGGCTACGCGGCGCTGCTGCAGGCGGCCTCGCCCGAGTGCGAGCCGGAGCCGATGGAGGCGGAGGCGCCGCTGTTCATCCTCTACACCTCCGGCAGCACCGGCAAGCCGAAGGGGGTGCTGCACACCACCGGCGGCTACATGGTCTGGGCCAGCTTCACCCACGAGCTGGTGTTCGACTACCACCCGGGCGACGTCTACTGGTGCACCGCCGACGTGGGCTGGGTGACCGGGCACACCTACATCGTGTACGGCCCGCTGGCGAACGGCGCCACCACGCTGATGTTCGAGGGCGTGCCGAACTACCCGGACAGCTCGCGCATGTGGCAGGTGGTGGACAAGCACCAGGTCACCATCTTCTACACCGCGCCAACGCTGATCCGCTCGCTGATGCGCGAGGGCGACGCCCCGGTGAAGCGCTCCAGCCGCGCCAGCCTGCGCGTGCTGGGCAGCGTGGGCGAGCCGATCAACCCGGAGGCCTGGCTGTGGTACCACCGCGTGGTGGGCGGGGAGCGCTGCCCCATCGTGGACACGTGGTGGCAGACCGAGACCGGCGGCATCCTCATCAGCCCGCTGCCCGGCGCCACCGCGCTCAAGCCCGGCTCCGCCACCCTCCCCCTGCCCGGCGTGCAGCCGGTGCTGGTGGACGCGGACGGGGCCGAGCTGGAGGGCGCCGTCGAGGGCAACCTCTGCATCGCCGACAGTTGGCCGGGCCAGATGCGTTCGCTCTACGGCGACCACGAGCGGTTCGTGCAGGCGTACTTCACCACTTACCCCGGCAAGTACTTCACCGGCGACGGCGCGCGGCGGGACGCGGACGGCTACTGGTGGATCACTGGCCGGGTGGACGACGTGATTAACGTCTCCGGCCACCGCATGGGCACGGCAGAGGTGGAGTCGGCGCTGGTGGGGCACCCCAAGGTGGCGGAGGCGGCCGTGGTCGGCTTCCCGCACGACATCAAGGGCCAGGGCATCTACGCCTACGTGACGCTGAAGGCCGGCGCGGAGCCGAGCGAGGCGCTGCGCAGGGAGCTGATGGCCTGGGTGCGGCGCGAGATCGGCCCGATCGCCTCGCCCGACGCCATCCAGTGGGCGCCGGGCCTGCCCAAGACGCGCTCCGGCAAGATCATGCGGCGCATCCTGCGCAAGATCGCCGCCAACGAGACCGACGGCCTGGGCGACACCTCCACCCTGGCCGACCCGGCGGTGGTGGACGACCTCATCCAGAACAGGGCGAACTAGACATGGACCTCTACGGCTACTGGCGCTCCGCCGCGAGCTACCGGGTGCGGGCGGCGCTGAACCTGAAAGGGTTGGGCGCGCACGAGATCCTGGTCAACCTGGATGCGGGCGAGCAGAACGAGGCGGCCTACCGGGCGGTGAACCCGCAGGGCGCGCTGCCGGCGCTGGTGGAGGACGGGTTGCCGCCGCTCACCCAATCGCTGGCCATCCTGGAATACCTGGAGGAGATCCACCCCGAGCCGGCGCTGCTGCCGGCAGACCCGCGCGGCCGGGCCCGGGTG
>CAXTTH010000232.1:0-4085 GCA_964247035.1 uncultured Acetobacteraceae bacterium | reverse complement strand
GCTGCGGGCGGGGCGGCCGGCCTGCAACGCCGCGACCAGCGGCTCCATCACCGCGACGGCCGCCACGCTGTCGCGGTCGCCGCCGCGCGCCTTCTTCTGCGCCGGCAGCAGCCGCTTCTCCAGGCTGTCCAGGTCGGACAGCATCAGCTCCGTCTCCACAGTCTCGGCGTCGCGCAGCGGGTCAATGCTGCCTTCCACGTGGGTCACGTCGTCATCGTCGAAGCAGCGCAGCACGTGGATGACGGCGTCCACCTCGCGGATGTTGCCCAGGAACTGGTTGCCCAGGCCCTCGCCGCGGCTGGCGCCGCGCACCAGGCCTGCGATGTCCACGAACTCCAGGCTGGTCGGCACGATCTTGGCGGACTTGCCGATCGCGGCCAGCGGAGCCAGGCGCGGATCCGGCACCGCGACCCGGCCCACGTTCGGCTCGATGGTGCAGAACGGGTAGTTGGCCGCCTGCGCCGCCGCCGTCGCGGTCAGCGCGTTGAACAGCGTCGATTTGCCGACGTTCGGCAAGCCCACGATGCCGCAGTTGAACCCCATCTAGCCCTCCCGCGCGCTGAGCGCGACTTTGGTCATGAATGCTTCCGGCTGGCCCGCCGCCAGCAGCGCCGCCGCGTCTGCCACCGCGTCCAGCAGCGTCGCCAGCCATTCGCCGTCCACCTTGGCGAAATCCCCCAGCACGTGGCCGGTCACGCGGTCCTTGTGCCCGGGATGGCCGATGCCGAGCCGCACCCGCCAGTAGTTCGGGCTGCCCAGCAGCCGGTCCAGGCTGCGCAGGCCATAAGCCCCCGCCGCCCCCCCACCCTGCTTCCCCCGCACCCGGCCGGGGGCGAGGTCCAGCTCGTCGTGAAACGCGGTGATGTCGCCCGGCGGCAGCTTGAAGAACGCCGCGGCCGGCTGCACCGCCATGCCGCTGTCGTTCATGTAGGTGAGCGGCTTCAGCGCCAGCACCTTCTCGCCGCCGACGCTGCCCTCTGCCACCAGGCCCTTGAAGCGGTTGCGCCACGGGGAGAACCCGTGGCGCTCGGCGATGCGGTCCACTGCCATGAAGCCGATGTTGTGGCGCTGCCGGGCCATGCCGGGCTCCGGATTGCCGAGCCCAACCCAGAGCCGCAAGGGTTACTTCTTGGCAGCAGGCTTCGCAGCGGCCTTGGCCGGAGCCGCTGCGGCCTTGGCCGGGGCAGCGCCCTTAGCCGGGGCCTTCGCGGCGGCCGGAGCTGCATCTGCCGCGGGCACCTCGGCCGACTTGGTGGGCGCCACCAGGGTCGCGATCACGAAGTCCCGATCGGCGATGGTGGGTTTCGCCCCTGCGGCGCCCGTCAGGTCGGAAAAGCGAATGTTGTCGTTGATGTCGAGCGCGCCGAGGTCGGCCTCGAAGGCTTCGGGAACCTGGTCCGGGTCGCACAGCACATCCACGCTGTGACGCACCACGTTCAGCATGCCACCCCGCTTGATGCCGGGGGAAGTCGCTTCGTTGGTGAACGTCACCTTCACGGCGACGCGAATTGGCTGCCCGGCGGCCAGGCGCTGGAAGTCCACGTGCTCCGGCTTGTCGCTGACCGGGTGGAACTGCACCTCGCGCATCAGGGCGCGCTGGGTCTGTCCGCCGACCGTGACCTCAAACAGGCGCGAGCGCCAGCCGCCCCGGACCAACTCGCGCACGACCTCGCGCGGGTCGAGCGAGATCAACGTCGGCGCTTCCTTTGCGCCGTAGATGACGGCAGGAACCTTCCCTGCCCGCCGGGTCGCGCGCGCCGCCCCCTTACCTGCAAGCTCGCGCGCCTCGGCCTGGATCGTCGTGAAACCGGCCATGGTCAACTCCGTTCGTTCGGGCGCCGCGGCCGGTGCCGCCAGCGCGAAAAGCCGGCCTCCAGGGGTGCCAGCACGGCGCATCTCCTACCGAAGCGCGCGCGCCGGGGCAAGTCGCTGGGCCGCCAAGTCCCAACATGTAGCATATCCACATCAAAGTGCCGCGGGAGCGTGGACCTCTCGCAAATCTTACCAAGAGTTCAGGTGACGTGTCTCTAAACAAGCTCCGGACCTGGCGCCCCGCCCGGTGAGGTTGCTCCGTCAATGCCCCATTGCGTGCTCTTGGTTGAAGACGAAGGCCTGATCCGCCTCACCCTGGCCGAAACGTTGGAGGAGGCCGGCTACACCGTCGTCCTGGCCAAGTCCGGTGACGAGGCATGTGAGATGCTCGACACGCTGGACGGAGTCGATGTGCTGCTGACGGATATCCAGATGCCTGGCGCAGCGGATGGCATCGACGTGGCGCGCAGCTTCACGGCCCGCCACCCGGACCGCCCCGTAGTATTCATGACCGGGCGGCCTGACATGATGGCTCGGGTGGGCCGGCTGTCCGAGACGGAGCTGCTGCTCCGCAAGCCGTTCGGATCGAGCCAGATGCTGACTGCCCTGGAGTCGCTGCTCATTCGGTCTTAGCCGCCCAGGCCAGCAAGGTTCCGGGCAACGTCTTGCCTTATCCGGCCGAACTTGGCGTGAACGTCAGATCCAAGCTATCCCGCACCTGCAGCCCACTCCGCAGCAGCCAGAACGCTGCCGATTGGTCCGCCACGCGCTGGAACTCTGCGATCAATCCGCCATCAAGCGGCACCGCGCCGCTCTGCTGCTCGGCATAGGCCCGCTCCAGCACCGGCTGCGGCAGGTGGGTCAGCCCGGCGTTGTAGCGCGCGTAATCCGGGATATGACCCTGCGCCCATTGCCATGCTGCGGCAAACCGCCCCAGCAAGTCCACCAGCAGCGCCCGCTTGCCGGCGATGGCGTCCTCCGTGGCAGCGACGAAAGTGATCGACGGAGAAAGGCCGCTGCCATCGACCAGCACCCTCGCGCCGAACGTGAGGACCTCAAACGACACGTAAGGGTCCCACACCGCCCAGGCATCCACTCCGCCAGAGCGGAACGCCAGGGCGGCATCGGCCGGCGGCAGCAGCTTGAGGTCCACTGCCGCCACGGGAACCCCCGCCTGATGCAGGGCGGCATGGATCAGGTACTGTCCCCACCCGGCGCGGTTGCCGGCCACCTTGCGGCCCCGCAGGTCGGCGACGCTGCGGATCGCCGGGTCGCGCACCAGGATCGCCTGCCCGGCCGGCAGCGCCCTGCTTGCGCCGATCGCCTTCAGCCGCGCCCCGGCCGCGAACGCCGTCAGGAAGGCGAAATCGCCCTGGTGGCCGAGGTCGAGCGCGCCCGCGTTCAAGGCCTCCAGCAAAGGCTGCGCCGCGCCGAACTCACTCCACTCAATGGCGTAGGGCAGGCTGGCCGCGACCCCAGACGCCTCGAACAGCGACCGCAAGCCGCCCTTCTGGTTGCCGATGCGCAGCACGGCGGACGCAGCGCGGGCCGGATGGAGCAGCGCCGCGGACGCCAGCGCCCCGGATGCGGCGACGACGAGGCTGCGACGGGTAAGCAAGGGGCTTTTCAGGACGCGCCTCATCCCAGCCCCGCCACGAACGCGCTCAGGCCGGGCTGCCGGCGCGTGGCGCTGCGGGCGGCGTGCAGCACGCTGCGCACCGCTTCCACCGCATCCACCAACACCCCGTTCACCACGGCATGGTCGAACTCCGGCCAGTGCGCGATCTCGCTGCGGGCCGCTGCCATGCGGCGGGCGATCTCCGCCGGGTCATCCCCGGCGCGACTGCGCAGCCGGCTGTCCAGCGCCTCCAGCGAGGGCGGCAGCACGAACACGCCGACGACATCGGCCGGCAGCGCGGCGCGCAGTTGGCGGTGGCCCTGCCAGTCCACGTCGAACGCCACGTCCTGCCCGGCGGCCAACGCCTGCTCCACCGGGCCGCGTGGGGTGCCGTAGCGGCGGCCGAACACCTCGGCCCATTCCAGCATCTCGCCGGCCTCGACCATGGCGGCGAAGGCGTCAGGCGAGCGGAACAGGTAGTGCACTCCCTCCTGCTCGCCGGGGCGCGGCGCGCGGGTGGTGGCGCTGACCGAGAACGACAGCGCCGGCTCGCTCGCCAGCAGCGCGCCGGTGATGGCGCCCTTGCCCGCCCCGGACGGCGCCGAGACCACCAGGCACACGCCGCGCCGCTGCGGGACCGTCATGGCTGCACACC
>CAXTTH010000231.1:0-4094 GCA_964247035.1 uncultured Acetobacteraceae bacterium | reverse complement strand
GCGCTGGATCGCGCGCCACCCCGTCGGCTTCGCCCCGCTGTGCGGGCTCGGCGTGGCGGCGATCGGCTGGGCCAGCCAAGGCGCCACCTACGGCACCGGCTACGCCCAGGCGCGCGCCTTGGTGAACGGCGGCGACGCCCCCGGCAGCTTCTTCCTGCTCAAGCTGGCCGCGACCGTCGTGTCCTATGTCAGCGGCGTGCCCGGCGGCATCTTCGCGCCCTCGCTCGCGGTCGGCTCCGGCTTAGGGCACGCCATCGCAGGCTTGCTGCCGGCGGCGCCTGCCGGGGCCGTGGTGCTGCTGGGCATGGTGGCGTATTTCAGCGGCGTGGTGCAGGCGCCGATCACGGCCACCGTCATCGTCATGGAGATGACCAATGACGGCCGAGTGACGGTGCCGCTGATGGCGGCGGCGCTGCTGGCGTTCGGCGTGTCCCGGCTGGTGTGCCCGCAGCCGCTGTATGGCGCGCTGGCAGAGCGTTACCTGGGATTCGGGGAGCAGCCGCCTCAGCATCGCACGTAGAGGGCGAGCTTGAGGGCCGGATCATCGTTGGCTTGAAGGCTCGTGTGGTCGTAGCGCAAGGCGCCAAGCGTCGGGTGATGCAGCAGCTTGCTGCCCGAGATCGGCGCGCTGATGTCGTGCTCTGCCCACCAGCCGCTGAACTCCTGGCATCTCTCGTGCATCTGGTCCACGAGCGCGGCGAAGGCGGCGTCGCCGGGCCAGAGGTCGTGTGCCGCACGGAACAGCGACACCATCCGCCGGGCTTCCTTGGTCCAGGTTGCGTCGAACAGCGACCGTGCAGCGGGCTGGACAAGCATCCAGTGCAGGGCGTTGCGGTCCTCAGGCGCCAGTTGGCTGAAATCGCCGAACAGGGCGGCAGCGGCTTCGTTCCAGGCCAGGATGTCCCAGCGCTGGCCGGTGAGGTAGGCGGGCAGTGGAAGGCTCGCCACGATGCGATGGAGAGTGTCCGGCACCTTCTCGCGCCGGAAGGGCTGGCGGCGGCCCGCTGCGGCGAGCGAGCGCAGATGGGCCAGCTCCACTGCGCCGAGGCGCAGGGCACCGCCCAACGCCTCCACGGTTTCGAGGGAGGGCGAGACGGCGCGGCCCTGTTCCAGCTTGACGTACGACTCGGCGCTAATGCCGGCCTGCTGCGCCACTTCCTCGCGCTTGAGGCCGGGAGTGCGCCGTCGCTGCCGCCCGGCCTCACCCGCAGCCTCCGGGGCCAGCCGCGCGCGGCGGGAGCGCAGGAAGTCTCCGAACGGGCGGCTGCCTTCCATGCTGCGCCTCCGAAGGTGGTATCGCCTAAGACCAGTGTCCTACCGGTTCTCCTTGCGGGTGCAGGAGTGCGCCATGTCAGGGCCTCGTGTCGAGGGAGATTGAAGATGAAGGCAGCCGTCCTGCACAACTTCGGGATGCCGCTGAGCGTCGAGCAGGTGACCGATCCGGTGATCGGCACGGGCGAGGTGCTGGTGGACGTCGCCGCCGCACCGGTGCTGTCCTACACGGGCGAGGTGTTGAGCGGCGCGCGGCGTTACTTGTTGCCCACGCCGGTGGTGCCGGGCGCCGGCGCCATCGGCCGGGTGCGCGCGGTCGGCCCGGACGCCACCCGGCTGCAACCAGGGGACTGGGTGTTCTGCGACCCCACGGTGCGGTCGCGCGACGGCGCCCCCACGCCCGACATCACCCTGCAGGGCGCGAGCGCCCGGGGCGAGGGCGGGCAGAAGCTCCAGCGATACTTCCGCGACGGCACGTTTGCCGAGCAGGTCCGCGTGCCAACGAAGAATGCCGCGCCCATCGGCACGATCGACCCGGCGGAGGCTGGACGGTGGTGCGCGGTCGGCACGCTGCTGATCGCCTATAGCGGCTTGCTGGCGATGGACTTCCGGCCCGGCGAAACGCTGCTGGTGAGCGGGGCCACCGGCAATTTCGGCTCGGCTACCGTGGCGTTGGCGCTGGCTATGGGCGCACGCTGTGTGGTGGCGCCGGGCCGTAACGCCGCGGTGCTGGACGACCTTCGGGCCCGTTTCGGCCAGCGGGTGGCGCCGGTCCGGCTGAGCGGCGATGGTGCGGCGGACACGGAGATGATGAAGCGGGCAGCACCAGGCCCGATCGACGCGGTGCAGGACTTCCTGCCACCCTCGGTCGGCGCCGGCGTGGCGCGCGCCGCCATCATGACGCTGCGGCAAGGCGGGCGCGCCGTGCTGATGGGCGGTGTCGGCATGCTGGGCGGCGAGGACCTGTCGCTGCCCTATCCCTGGATCATGCGCAACCTCATCACCGTGCGCGGGCAGTGGATGTATGACAGCGCTGCCGTGCCAGGACTGATCGGGCTGATCCGTGGCGGGCTGCTCGACCTCGGGCAGTGGGGGGTAACGGAGTTCCCGCTCGCTGACGCCAATGACGCGGTGACGCACGCGGCAGCCGAGGCGGGTCCGTTCAAGCTGACGGTGCTCAGGCCTCAGCCATCAGGAAGCCAAGCCTGAGACCGGGCAGGTTGGCTGGAGCCAACGATACAGCTTTCAGCACGTATAGCAGTCGAACGCTGCCAGCCGACCATGATGGCAAACACAGATTCCAGTGCCTGCCAGATGCCTGCCTGCGCAGCCAACAGCGTTAGGGTGGGCCTTTCAGGTGCTCTTGCAGCCGCGGCATCAGCTCCACCAGGTTGCAGGGGCGGTGGCGGCTGTCCAGTTGGGAAAGCAGGATGCCGTCCCAGCCGTCCTTCACAGCACCCGTGCTGCCCGGCAGCGCGAACAGGTAGGTGCCGCCGGCCACGCCGCCGATGGCGCGCGACTGCATGGTGGAGGTGCCGATCTTGGCGAAGCTGATCATGCGGAACAGCTCGCCGAAGCCCTCGATGCGCTTGCCCATCACCCGCTCGAACGCCTCGGGCGTCACGTCCCGGCCGGTGATGCCGGTGCCGCCGGTGGTGACGACGACATCCACCGCCGGATCGGCGATCCAGCCGCGCAGCCGGCGCTCGATCGCGTCCGCGTCGTCCCGCTCTATGGCGCGTTCCGCCAGCACATGGCCCGCCGCCAGCACCCGCGCAGCCAGCGTGTCGCCGGAGGTGTCATTGTCCGCGGTGCGGGTGTCCGAGACGGTCAGCACGGCGATGCGGACGGGCAGGAAGCGGTGGGTCTCGTCGATGCCCAAGGGCAGCTCCTTCAGTGCAGCCGGGCGATCTGCTCGCGCTTGGCCGCCTTGGGCTCGAAGGCCGGCCAGGCGCCGGCGGCCAGCGTGTCTAGGCTCGGCGCGGGCAGGCGGAGGCGAGCGGCGTAAATCCAGCTGTAGGTCAGCGCGCGCGGCACGAAGGCGCGCGTCTCGTCATTGGGAATGCTTTCGATGAACAGCAACGGGTCGTCGGAGGCCGGAATGCCGTCGGCCATGCGGCCGAAGCTGGTCGGCCCGGCGTTGTAGCTGCCGAGCAAGTGGATCAGGTCGTTGCCGACGCCGTCCATGGCGGCGAGATACATCACGTAGCTCTGGCCGATGGACAGGTTGGTCGCCGGGTCATGCAGCCGCCGCGCATAGCGCCCGGCCGCCGTGCCGCCGTCGCCGCTCACGTAGCTGGCGGTGACGGGCATGACTTGCATCAGCCCGCGCGCGCCGACGCTCGAGACGGCGTCCGGGTCGAAGTTGGATTCCAGCCGGGTCAGCGCATACACCAGCGCCGGGTCGATGCGGAAGCCGCCGGCGGGGCGCAGGGCGGGGATCGGGAAGCGGGCGCTGTCGTGCGGGCGGCCCTCGGCGGTCTCGATCAGGCCGGCGAGCTGGGCCGCGAGATCCATCATCCCGGCCGCCTCGGCGACACGGAGCGCTGCCTCTGCCAATGCCGGGTCAGCCGCCACCTGCGGCCACAGGCAGCGCAATTCGGCCTCGGCGCGGCGGCCCTGGCCGACCTGCAGCAGGGCGAAGGCGCGGCGGCCGCTCGGGATGGCCATCAGCGCCTCAGTGTCGGCGCTGCCCAGGACTTCCCGGCCCTCCGGCTGGCTCGCACCGAACCCCAGCGTGCGGCGGGCCAGCAGGCCGTAGAACGTGTGCTGCGAGCGGGCGGCCAGCGACATCCAGGGAGCGTACTCCGCCGGGTCGCGGT
>CAXTTH010000230.1:0-4094 GCA_964247035.1 uncultured Acetobacteraceae bacterium | reverse complement strand
GCTTTGGGGCGGCGGGCTGCGGCGGGATGAAATAGCCCTGCGCCGAGGCCTGTCCGGCGCCATAAGGCAGGGCGGCCGCGACGAGCAGGACGGCACGCAGGAGAGAAGCCTGCCGGAGTGGGAGATGCATGATCTTGGTGCTCAATTCAGAACCTCGTGCCGAAACCAAACCGGAAGATTTGCGTCTGATCATACCGTTTCTTCAACACTGGATCGGCCAGATCGACGTTTATCAGGCCGAAAGGGGATTTCCACGACACGCCCACGCCGGCGCCGACGCGCGGCGTGAGGTCGTTCACGCCATAAAGCTGCTGAGTGATGCCGCCCGGGATGACGTTGTTGTAGAAATCCCGGGCAAACAGCGCGCCGGAGGACTTGACGTCGGCCAGGCCACCCACGTCCACGAAGGCACGCCCGGACAGGCCGAGATCCGCCGAAATAGGCAAGGGGAAGCGCAGCTCGCTGGACTGGGTGTAAATCAGCTTGCCGCCAACGCTGTCGCTGCCGAAGAACACGCTGGGACGGGTTGCCGAGTCAGCCGTCGGAATCGAATGCGGCCCGGCGCCGCCGGATTGGAAGCCGCGCAGGTTGTCGCCGCCGAGGAAGAATCGGTCGATCAGCTGCTCCTGCCGGTTGAGCGCCACCAGGTAGCCTGCGCTGGCAGACAGCGCGATGCCCCAGTCACTATCGCCGGTGTAGCGCTCCAACGGGATGAAGTAGGTGCCATCGACCTTGGCGCGGACGTAGTTGGTCGAGCCACCCAGGCCAGCGAAATCCAGGCCGAAACGCGTGATAAAGCCGTTGCGCGGATCGACCCGGCTGTCGCGGTAGTCCAGGGTCAGGGTCTGGCCGATCTGCGACAGGAACGTGCCGCCAGACTGATTTTGAATATAGAGGCTGGCATTGCTGTTGATGTTGGTCACGTTGCGGGAAACCGCGGAGTAGGTGACAGCCTGCCGCAGATGGTCGCTGATCTCGTAGCCGAGCCGCAGCGCGCCGCCGAGCCGGCTCTCGTTGTAGTTCGAGATTTGCTGGTTGTTGTTCTGCACGTCGAACAGGTCGATGCCGCCGACCAGGTTGCGGTCGAACAGGTAAGGGTCTGTCAAGGAGAAGTCGACCTCCGAACGGTATTGCGCCAGCACGCCCGACAAGCTGGAGTCAAGCCCGGTGCCGACCAGGTTCTTCTCGCGCAGCCCGGCGCTGACCAGGGCGCCGGCATCCGTCGAAAAGCCGCCGCCCAAGCTGATCTCGCCAGTCGCCTTCTCGTCCACAACCGCTGTGACCACCGCCTTGTCCGAACTGGTGCCAGGAGCGGACGTGATGTTGACGGTGTTGAAATAACCAAGGTCGGTCAGCCGCTGGCGCGAACGGCGGACGGCGGCGGCGTTGAATGCATCGCCCTCCCCCATCTGCATCTCGCGCCGGATGACCTTGTCCTTGGTGCGGCTGTTGCCCTCGATGTCTATTCGCTCAACATACACGCGCGGCCCCTCGGTCACGTCGAACACCAGATCGACGGTGTGCTTGACCGCGTCGCGCGCGATGCGGGGACGGACCTGGACGAAGTTGTAGCCGCGCGTCTGCACCGCGTCCTGCACGGCTTCGACGGAGCGCTCGACCGCCTCGCCGTCGTAGGTCTGACCCTTCTCCTGCTCCACGGCAGGCAGCAGGTCGGCGCCCTTGAGGTTGGGCAGCCGCGAGTCGATGGTGATCGAGTTCACCGTGTAGCGCGCTCCCTCATTCAAGGTGAAGGTGACGAGGAACGCACTATGGTCTGACGCCAGTTCGGCCGTGGCGTTGCGCACCTCGAAATCGGCAAACCCGTTCTTCAGGTAAAACCGCCGCAACAGCTCCTTGTCATACTCGATGCGCTGCGGGTCATAATTGTCGCTGCTGGACAGGATGCGATAGAACGCCTGCTGGCGCGTGCTGACAATCTCGCGCAGCCGATCCTCGCCAAACGCATGATTACCGACGAAGCCGATATGGCTGACCAGGGTGAGTCGGCCCTCGTTGATCTCGAACACCACATCCACGCGGTTGTCGGCAAGCCTGATGATCTTGGGCGTCACGGTCGCGCCGAAACGGCCCTTCTTGGCATAGGCGTCCAATATCTTTTGCCGGTCGACCTGCGCCAACTCAGGCGTAAACACCGCCCGCGGCCGCAGTTCCAGCAACGGCTTCAGCGTATCGTCGCCGTTCTTGTGGTTACCTTCGAACAGGATACGGTTGATGATCGGGTTCTCAACCACCTTCACCACCAAAGCGGTGCCATCCCGGGTGATCATCACGTCCTTGAACAGCCCGGTGGCGAACAGCGTCTTGAGGCTGCGGTCGATGCGGTCAGCGTCGAACCGGTCCCCTGGCTGCACCAGCATGTATGACGCGATGGTGCCGCTCTCGATGCGCTTGTTGCCCGTTACGGCAATGGCCGAGATCGTGCCTCCGCTGCCAGTCGCACCGATGTCCGCCACCGGCCGGACGCGAAGGGGGGCCGGCCGGTGCGGCGGGAGCTGTGCATTCGCGCCGGCGGTAAGTCCGACGACGCAAGCAGTGGTGAGAAGCATGGCACGAATTCGGGACAAAGAGCTGAGACCCTCCGAGACGGGCCGCTTGTAGGCAGATCGTGGCCAGCCGCCAAGCCGTCGCTTCGCCGAAGCATCGGCGCAGGGCCGCAGGGAAGCCTCCCGCAGCCCCAGGTCAGCCGATTAGGCCGGCCATCCAGCGGAACAGTCCGAAGCTGGTCAGGTCGTTCCAGGTCGCGAAGATAAACAGGCAGGCGATCAGTGCCAGGCCGGCGCGAAAGCCGATCTCCTGCGCACGGGGTGGCAGGGGCCGGCCCCGGATGGCCTCGGCGGCGTAAAACACCAGGTGGCCGCCATCCAGGATCGGAATGGGGAACAGGTTGATCAGGCCCAGGTTGACCGAGAGCAGGGCGATGAAGGTCACCAGGCTGCCCGCTCCGTGCTGCGCCACCTGGCCGGACAGCTGTGCAATCTTAAGCGGGCCGCCAAGCCCGGATGCGCCACGCTGCCCGGTGATGATCTGCCACACACCGGCCAAAGTCTGCACCGCCACGTCATACGTGTGCTGCACGCCGTCCAGCACAGCGCCGACCAAGCCGACTGGGCGCAACGCTCCCCCGATGCCCAGCAAGCCGAGCTTGCCGCCACCACCATCGTCCTCGGCTGTCGGGGTGACATCAAGCGTTTGCTCCTGCCCTGAGCGATCAATGCCGATTCGCAGCTTGACCCCGGGATTAGCCGAGACGATCCTGGAAATATCTTGGAAGGTGTTGATCTTACGATCATCGATGGTCGTAACCCGATCCCCGTCCCGCAGCCCGGCGGCTTCTGCCGCAGAGTGCGGCAGCACCGTCTGCACCACTGGGTCGCCCGGCTCGCCTTGAATGCCGAACATGATGCTGAACAGCGCCGCAGCCAGCACGAAGTTGGCCACCGGCCCCGCCGCCACGACGATGGCGCGCGACAGCACCGGCTTCTCGTGGAAGGTGCGCCCCGCCTGCCAGCCGGCGCGGACCGCGGGCGACACGTCCTCTGGGCGCTCCTGGCCATGCAGCTTCACGTAGCCGCCGAGCGGCAACCAGCATAGCCGCCACTCCGTGCCGACCCGGTCGGTCCAGCGCGCGACCGGCTTGCCGAAGCCGATGGAGAACGCCTCCACGTGGACCCCCCGCCAGCGAGCGGCGAGGTAGTGGCCCATCTCGTGGATGAACACGAGCACGCCGAGCACCAGGAGAAAGGAGGCGACGGTCCGCACGGCGTCAGGCAGGAAAGTCATGGCGTGATCCTCATGCCGCGGGCCGGGCAGAGGTGCCCGGCGTCCATTCGGCCGCGATGCGTCGTGCGCTGGCGTCCAACGCCATCACCTCGTCCAGCGTGGCAGCAGACGGCGCGCCCAGTTGGTCGAGCGCGCTTTCCACCAGCGCCGCGATGTCCAGGAAGCCGATGCGGCGGTCCAGGAACGCTGCGACCGCGATCTCGTTGGCAGCATTCAGGATGGTGGGAGCGCCGCCGCCGGCCCGCAAGGCGTCCCGCGCCAGGCGCAGGGCGGGAAACCGCGCCACGTCCGGC
>CAXTTH010000229.1:0-4098 GCA_964247035.1 uncultured Acetobacteraceae bacterium | reverse complement strand
CGAACGGCAAGCCGGCGCTGGGCGGCGGCGGGGGCGGCTCTGCGGCCTCGGGGGAGAACGCCACCTCGTCCTCCTGGTGGGGGCGGATGGCCAGGAACACGATCGGCACCAGCGCCACGATCGCCAGCGTGGGCACGACGTTGAAGCGGGCGAAGACCATGTCGCCGAACGGCAGCAGCGTGCCGGTCAGCTTCTCCACGATGTTGAGCGGGTTGTTGTGCGAGGCCTGCGACAGCGCGATGGAGCTGGACAGGCCGCTCGCCCAGATGACCCAGCCGGAATAGGCCGCCGCCACCAGCCAGGCGAAGTCGAGCCGGATGCGCCGGGCCACCTCGCGCGCCAGCAGCGCGCCGACCACCAGGCCGAAGCCCCAGTTCAGCCAGGAGGCGAGGGCGGCCACCAGGAAGGTCAGCACCACCGCCTGGCCCGGCGTGCGGGCCAGCGCCGTGGTGCGGATCAGCAGCCGCTGCACCGGGGCGGCGTGGGCCAGGGCGTGGCCGGTGACCAGGATGAGGATCATCTGGAAGGCGAAGCCGAGGATGCCGAAGATGCCGGCGTACCAGGAGGACAGGATCAGCGCCGGGGACCCGCGCGGCGCCAGGGCGGCGGCCAGCAGCGCCACCAGCGCGGTGAGGGCGATGGCGATGACGAACGGGTCGGGCAGGTATCGCTCGAACAAGGCGATCGACAGGGAGACCAGGCTGCGACGGCGTGGGCGTTCGGCGGTCAGGCTCATCGTTGCTTCCCTTCGTGCGAACCTAAGCCTGGGGCTTTGCCCCGAACCCTGCCAGAGGACGGTCGTCCTCCGGACACCTTGACTACAGGGGGTGCACGGCCGTGTCTTTCGCCCGGGCGAACTCCGCCACCAGGGTAAAGCCCACGCCGAGCAGCACCGGGCCGAGGAAGATGCCGAGCAGGCCGAACGCCAGCGCGCCGCCCAGCACGCCCAGCACCGTCAGCAGGAACGGCAACTGCGCGCCGCGGGCGATGAAGAACGGGCGGATCACGTGGTCCGCCCCCGAGATCGCGCCCACGCCGTACAAGGCCAGGAACACCGCCCAGCCGGTGTGCCCGATGCTGAACAGCCACGCGACGCACGGGATCCACACCACCGGCGCGCCGATCGGCAGCACCGACAGCAGCCCGGCGACCGAGCCCAGGAACAGCGGGCGCGGCACGCCGGCCAGCCACAGCCCGAACACCGTCAGGATGCCCTGCACGATGGCGGTGCCCAGCAGCCCGTACACCGTGCCGCGGATGACCTTGCCGGTGACCACGATCAGCCGCTCGGCATAGGCGCCGGCGATGCGGCGCATGACCGCCTTGAGGTGGATGCCCATGCGGTCGCCGTAGAGCCAGAAGAAGAACGCGACGAACAGGGCGAACAGGAACTGCACCACGCCCGTGGCGATGCCCAGCAGCAGCGCCAGCCCGTTCTCCGCCATCATGCCGAAATACGGCCGGAAGAAATCCGCCATGACGCCCAGGTCGGCCGCCCAACTGTTCCAGTAGTCGGACAGGGTGACGCCGACCAGCGGCAGGCGGTAGAGCCAGCCGGGGGCGGACGGCATGCCGTCGTCCAGCAGCCGTTCCAGGGTCGCGCGCAGGTGGACGACGTCCTCCGACCCGGCGGGCACCGCGACGGCGAGCGGCAGCACGATCAGCAGCGCCGTCATCGCCACCATGGCCAGCGCCGCGCCGGCGCGGCCCAGCCTGGCGCGCACCCGCTCGAACAGCGGCCAGGTGGCGAACACCAGGATGGCGGCCCACAGCAGGGCGGAGGTGAAAGGCCGCAGCACGAACGCGCAGCCGACGGCGATGCCGACCAGCAGCAACCCCATCAGCAGCCGTTCAGCGATCATGACGCTGGGTTATCCTGTGGGCCCGGCCGTGCCAAGGGCCGCATGCCTCGCCGGCGGCGGGCGCTGCGACTCGTGGCGTCGCTTGGCGATTTCACCTACATACAACCAAAGATTGATCTTCTGGCCAAAATTGGTTCTAGTGACATGCAGCCTTGACGCCGCTACTCACGGCAATGTCATGCAAATTGAAGTCCTCGGTCTCGGCCGTCGAAGAGTTCGTGGGCGCTGAGGAGCAAAATGCCATGCGGTTCACCGAGATCGGCCAGCAGCTGAGGGCCTACCGCCTGGAGTCCGGGCTGCGCGCCGAGGAGATCGCGGCGCGCCTGGGCGTGTCCCGCGCGGCGCTGTACCGTTACGAGAAGGGCGAGGTCATCAAGCTGGACACGGTGACGCGGCTGGCCGAGCTGCTGAAGATATCGCCGCTGTCCCTGCTCGGCATCGGGGTGGAGTACTACAACCGCCCGATCGGCTACTTCGAGCGCATCCGCCAGGCGGAGGAGTCCGCCGACCAGGTCCTGCAGGTGTGCGGCCCGCTGTGTTACCTCACCACGTCCGATAGCTTCGATGCCGTGCTTTCAGAAGCGTTCGAGGAGCACCTGAGCCAGGTGGACACGGACAAGGCGGCCCAGCGCGCGGCGATTGACCGGGTGCAGGGCATCATGGCGGCCCGCAAGCGCATGTATGCGACGCGGCGGCCGGGGATCATCGCCATCCTCTCCCTGCCGCGCATCTACAGCCTGCTCGAGACGGGCGTCGCCGGCAGCATGACCTTGCCGGATGCGCTGCGCCGGCGCTGCCGGCAGGTCGCCGCGGCCGAGATCGAGCACATCGCCGCCATGATGGAGGCCGAGCCGATGGGGCTGCAGTTCGGCGTGCTGCCGGGCGGGGAGCCGACCAGCTCGTTCGAGATCCTGCGCGCGCGGGACCGTGCGACCCTGGCGGTCAATCCGTTCCGCGCCGATGGCCTGCCCGGCGCGCAAACCGGCGTCGCCATGATCACCGGGGCGGACGAGGCGGTGCTCAGCCACCAGAGAGTCGCGGAGCAGATGTGGCGGGAAGCGCAGAAAGGGGCGGCCGGGGCGGCCCAGATCCGCCGCAGCTTGCAGATGCGTCGCGCCGCCTGAGACGGCAGGCCGGCCCTGCCCGCAGTAGCCGCTGGCCGCCCCCGGGGTTAGAGTGCCGCCATGAACGGGCCGGATGTCAGCATCGAATCCACCGAGACCGTGTGGAAGCGTCATGCGCAACTGGATGTGGTGCATTTCCGCCATCGCCGCTTCGACGGCCGCATGTCCGAGGCGCGCGCCTGGGAGGTGCTGCTGCGCGGCCATGCCGTCGGCGTGCTGCCCTATGACCCGGCGGCCGACCGCCTGGTGATGATCGAGCAGTTCCGCTATCCGGCCCTGGTCGCCGGCCTGGACCCGGTGCTGCTGGAAATCCCCTGCGGCTTCGTGGATGCGGGCGAGACGGAGGAACAGGCCGCTGCCCGGGAGATGCAGGAGGAGACGGGGCTCGCCACCGACCGGCTGCACCGGGTCGGCCGCTTCCTGCTCAGCGCCGGGGCGTCGGACGAGAGCGTCACCATCCTGGCCGGGCGGATCAGCGCGCCTGCGGCGGACGCGGACGGCATCGTTGGGCATGGCGGGCTGGCCAGCGAGAACGAGGACATCCGGGTGCGCACGCTGCCGGCCCTGGACGCCATCGAGAATGCGCTGGCCGGGCGGTATGCCAACTCGATCACCGCCATGGCGCTGCTGTGGTTCGCCGCCCGGCGCGAGTGGCTGCGGCGGGAGTGGGCCTGAGATGGAGGGCTTGGGCATGGACGACCTGGTTTCCGACGCCTGGCTGGCCGATCACCTCGGCGCCCCCGGCCTCGTGGTGCTGGAAGCCACCCAGTACCTGCCCACCGACGGCAAGGATGGCCGCGAGGTCTACCGGCGGGCGCACATCCCCGGGGCGCGCTACTTCGACCTGGAGGCGATCGCCGATGCGGACAGCGCCCTGCCCCACATGGTTCCCGCCGCTGGCCGCTTCGCCCGGCTGGTGGGCGCGCTGGGGGTGGGGGATGCGAGCCGGGTCGTGTTCTATGACCAGAACGCCACCATGTGGGCCACCCGCGGCTGGTGGATGATGGACCTGTTCGGGCACCGCGCCGCCGTGCTGGATGGCGGCCTGGCCGCCTGGCGCGCCGCCGGGCATCCGGTGGAGGCGGGCGAGCCGGACGCTGCGACGCCTGCCC
>CAXTTH010000228.1:0-4100 GCA_964247035.1 uncultured Acetobacteraceae bacterium | reverse complement strand
ATGTATGCGTCCAGCTACCAGCCGGCGGGCGGCGCGTCCGTCAGCCTCGGCGCGGGCTTGAGCGGCACGATCACCGGGCTGCCGCCGTCGTCCAGCTTCAACGGCAAGGTGACGGGCTCCAACAGCGCCGTCAGCACGCCCGTCAGCAGCCTGAGCGTGGCGTTCAGCACGCCGGCGCTGCCGGCCACACCCCCGCCGTCCGGCACCTTGGCGCTGGTCGCCCCCGGCAGCGTGGACGCGACCTTGAACGGCAGCACTTTCACGAAGGTGAACTTCGCCGCGGCGACGCTCACAGGCACCACGAGCGGCAGCCCGTCGCTGGCTGCCCCGCTCACCCTCACCGCCCCGGTCAACCCGCCGAACGCCGCAGCGCAGCGCATCCTGATGACCACCATGGCGGGGCAGCCGGCCACCTACACGGCCATCATCCGGCAGAACGGCAACAGCGGCGCGTACAACGCCGGCTTGATGCTCAACTCGGCCAGCGGCACGGCCTCGGTCGCCATCGCCAACCGCTTCGCCAACGCCGCCGGGTCCAACTGGCTGATCCAGCCGCAGTCCGACTACGCCGCCAGCAACCAAACCCTGCTCACCACGGCGGGCGAGCACACCGATGTCGGGGACAGCCTGGACAGCGGCTACAACGCCTTCAACCAGGACGTGTCCGGCTCGTTCTACGGCATCCGGGTGGCGGATGACGGAACCAACATCCACGTCCTCACCAGTGCCCCCGCCCTGGCGGGCAAGTGGGTCGAGGTCTCCAACCAGACCCATGCCGCGCTCGGCAACCCCACGCAGATCGGCGTGTATGCCGATGCCAACCCGGGCGGCGGCGGCGACGGCTACTCCGAAGTGCTGGACGTGGCGCAGTGGCACGTCGTGGCGGGCTACCAGCCGCAGGTGTCGACGCCCGGCGGCGAGCCGCTGGCAGACTTCGCGGTGTTGCCCAACCTGCCGACGCTCGGCAACGCGAACAACCCGCTGCCGACCACGACCGCCGTGTCGCTGCCCGCGCCGCTGGCGTGGGAGCCCGGCGCCGGCACGCAGCTCGTCGGCTTGAAGATCAGCAGCACCGACCCGGCCGCCAACATCAAGACCGGAGCCGACCTGCGCAACGTGTTCTACACCACGCTCGGCGCCGGCGACGTGACCAAGGCCATCGGCTATCCGATGGACAACGGGCAGGGCAGCATCAATACTTTTGCCGCAGTGGCGCGCACCTACGCGCCGGGCAGCCCGCACGACCTGATCCCGGTGCTGGCGGATGGCGTGCACATCCGCGCCTCCTGCACCACCAACGGGCCGTCCCCGAACAACCGCAACTGCCGGGCCGGCCAGGTGTTCGGCGGCGTGCTGACCCTGCCGCAGGTCGAGCTGCGGCCCGGCATGTCGGTGCACCTCAAGTGGCAGGAAGCGCCGGGCTGCCATTCGTGGGGCGTGCCGTGGGCCTACTCGATCACCCAGCACCCGCCGACCAACGGCGGCGGCATCAACGACCCCACGGCCGACCGCCACACCAACGGCGATGGGGATGTGCAGCCGGCCAGCGGCGCCGGCATGGAAATCGACTTCAACGACGCCTACGGCCGCATCGGGCAAGGCACCGCCTGCGGGCACCAGATCAACTACGGCACGCCCGACATCTACGGCGCGACCTGGGACCCGAACAAGTTCCCGTATTACAGCTACGGCGCGACCGGCAACGGCTTCGTGGCGCACCCGGGCGCGGGACCGGACTACGTGTCCGCCACCGCGGACCTGTCGGCGGCGATGCACACCACGGATGTCAGCATCCGACCGGACGGCAACATCGACGTGTTCGAGGACGGCGTATGGATCGAGTCCTCGTATTACGAGCTGAGCAAAGGTGATTACTACTTGAAGAACGGAGTGGCGACGCTGCAAGGGCTCGAGCTGATCTTGCAGAACGAAGCGATCCCGAGCTTCTACCCGAACATCGATCGCAACGTGAATGCGAGCGTGACCGAGAACGACGGACTGGGCATCGACGGGTGGGCACCGGTGTTCAACGAAGTGGCAGTGTTCCAGGGCAACATCGTGCAGGACCAGTCGCTCAAGCCCACCACCACCAGCGCCTATTCCCCGCCCGGCCCGCTGCCGCTGGCCACGGTGGGCAACCAGCTCGCCACCATCAACGGCGCGCCGTTTTATGACAGCGCGTTCGGCAACGCATCGCTGTCCGGCCTCGGCACGTCCGCCGTCACCATGTCCGCGCCGCCGAACAATGCAGTGCAGACCGCCTCCAACCCCAACCCGCCCACGGTCGTCGCCAAGCACCTGCTGGTGACGCCGTTTGCCAAGGCGGCCGGCAGCACGACGTTCGTCATCACCTCGACCACGCCGGTCGGGACGTTCATCAATGACGGCATCGCGTTCTATGGCGCGGGTGGTTTCGTCTCGGCCTTGGACAATTTCAGCTTCGTCGGAGGCGGCAAGGGACAGTACGAATTCGACCGCTGGCAGGGCTTCGGCGGCGATCACCAAGCCAACTACATGCTGGCGGCGCTTCAAGAGACTTGGGCTGCGCCTGGGGTGAAGCACTGCATCAAGATCGACTATGACGGTGCCGACAACCTCGGCATCTGGGGGGAGGTGTTCGACACGGCCTCCAACACCTGCCTCCAGGGCGGTTGGACGCACATGGTGGACGTGTCTTACGCGCTGATGAGCGCGCCCACCTACGTCGGGATCATGGTGGACAGCAACAACACCGGCGGCGTCTCGGCCGGGGCCAGCATCGTGCTGAACGACTACCAGACCTCGACCAGCACGAACGCGCAGGATGCGACCGTAGCGCACACCATGACCAGCGCAGCGCCTGGAGCGGCTTCGGGGTCCGGCTCCTCCGGCACTGGCTCCAGCAGCGGCGGCTCCGGCAGCACGCCTGCCGCCTTGTCGCTGGGCGGGGCCACCTTCACGCCGTCGCCCAACGTCACGACCATGACGGCCTCGCAGGCCAGCGCGGGCGCGCCGATCGTGCTGAGCGCCCCCTCCGCGCTGAACGCCAGCAACAAGCAGGGCGTGCTGGTGCCGTCCGTGAACGCGGGAACCTACGTGTTCGACATCACCGACACGACCCCGAATGCGCCATACTTGAACGCGGGCCTCATGATCCTGGGCGACGGGGGCAGCGTGGGCGCGCTGGACGGGTTCTTCAACGGACCGGGGGGCATCGCGTACGAAGTCGATGAATGGGGCGGGTCAGCACCCTACACCGGCACAGGCCAGACCCAGCTCGCCGCCGGCAACACGCAGTCGTTCACCGGCAACGGCGTGCGGCACTGCCTCAAGGCTATCATCACCCGCGGGCCGGACACCATCAACCTCCTGGCCTCGCCCTACAGCACGGCGTCTTCATCCTGCCCGCAAGGCGGATGGGTGAGCTACTACAACGGGCAGGCCTCGCCGCTGGGCTACGCCAAGCAGCTCGGCCCGTTCGTGGACCCGATGGACGCGCCGCAGAACGGGGCGGCGGCGAATGGCGGCGCGGCGCAGGTCAGCCTGAACCGCTACGGCTACACGGCCAGCACCGACCCGCAAGCCGCGTTCTAAGGAGCGTCCCATGGCCGCGATCGTCCCGCTCAGCGTCAACCTGGCTGCCGACGAGTATCTCGGCGACGCCCGGGCCAACCTCAGCCTGGACGGCGTGCCCGGGCCGCAGGGCGTGGACGTGTCCGCGCTGCACGCCGCCGGCGCCAGCCAGGCGGTGGCGCTCGGGATGGTCGACTCGACCGAGCCGCACCTGATCGGGGTGACGTTCCCGAACGACGCCTGGGGCGGCAGCCCGGCGCTGGACCGCAACCTGTACGTGGCCAGCTACACCCTGGGCGGGGTGACGATCCCGGTCGGCCTCGAGCTGCCCAGCGACGGCCTGGTGATCGTCGAGACCCTGGCGCAATCGACCACGCCCTACCTGACGCAGGCCGCGCTGACGACGCTGCACGCGGCGGTGGCGGCGATCCAGGCCAACGACAGCACGATCGCAGCACAACTGGCGGCGTTCCAGGCCGCGGTCGCCGCGGCCCCGGCGCCGAGCCCGGCCCCCACGCCTGCGCCAAGCCCAACTCCCGCGCCGGGGC
>CAXTTH010000227.1:0-4100 GCA_964247035.1 uncultured Acetobacteraceae bacterium | reverse complement strand
GCACGGGGACCGCCAGGGAGAACAGCCGCATGATGGCGCTGGACTGGCCGAGCGCCGGGTCCGGGGTGATGACGCTGGACAGGCCGAGCATGAAGGAGATGACCTGGCCCGCCATCGGCAGGGCGAGCGCGATGCAGCGGGCCAGCCAGCCCAGCACGCCGCCGCACAGCAGCTCGGCCGCCACCATGCCGGCGGCCTGCCAGTCGTCCGGCGGCGCCATCATGCCGACGCCGGGCAGCACCAGCATGACGAGCGCCAGGGCCAGGCCGGCGCGCACGGTGGCCGGCGGCTCGGCTTCGCCCAGGCCCGGCATCAGCATCACCGCAGCGCCGCAGCGGCACAGCACCAGCACGAAGGCGAACGCCCATCCCGGCAGGCTGGCCAGGGTGGCCGCATCCATCACAGGCCGCCGACGGCGATCATCCGGTCGAACAGGGACTGCGTGTAGCCGGTCAGGGTGGACAGCATGAACGGCCCGGTCAGCATGAGGGTGGCGACGACGACGAGCATCTTGGGCACGAAGGCCAGCGTCGCCTCGTTGACCTGGGTGACGGCCTGCACCAGCGACATCGCCACGCCCACCACCAGGGCGGCGATCAGCACGGGGCCGCCGAGCTTGACCACGACCATCATGGTGTCGCGCAGGGCTGCGCCGACCTCGGCCTCGCCCATCAGCCGGGGCCCACCTAGATCGGCATCCGCATGATGTCCTGGTAGGCCTGCACCACCCGGTCTCGGATGGCGGTGGTGGTTTGCAGGGCCAGCTCTGCGCGGTTCACCGCCGTCACCACGTCGGTCAGGTTGCCGCTGCCGCTCAGGGCCGCGCTGGCCTGCGCGTCCGCCTGGTGGCCGGAGTCGACCACGCCTTGCAGCGCCTGGGCCATCGCCTGGCCGAAGCCTTCGAGGCTGGGCTGGCCGGCGCCGGTGCGGGCGTAGGCGTCGGCCGCGGTGGCGGCCGTGGCCGCCGTGACGAGGGGGATGCTCATTTCAGCAGGTCGATCGCTCGGGTCAGCATGGATCGCGTCACTTCCATCACGTTGAGGTTGGCGCTGAACGAGCGCTGGGCTTCGCGCATGTCCATCACCTCCACGAAGCTGTTGACGTTGGGGGTGTGGACGTAGCCCTGCGCGTCCGCCGCCGGGTGCGCCGGGTCGTAGTGCGAGGGGAAGGCGGACTTGTCGGCGCCGACCTGTTTCACCCGCACGGTCTCGGCGCCGACCTCGCTGTCCAGCTTTTGCTCAAAGGTGACGGTCTTGCGGCGGTAGGGGTTGGCGCCGGGCGCGTCCCCTGTGGTGTCCTGGTTGGCCAGGTTCTCCGCGATCACGCGCAGGCGGGTGGTCTGCGCGTCCATGCCGCGGGCAGAGATGGCGAGCGCCTTGGTGAGGTCCATGGCCGCTACTTGCCGATCACGGTGCGGTAGAGGCCGAGATACTTGTGGTACAGGTTCATCGTCAGCGCCTGCGCGTCGTCGGTTTGGGCCACCTTGGCCAACTGGTCGTCCATGGAGACGGCGTTGCCGTCCGGCGCGCGTTCGGCCGGGCGCAGCCGCGGGTCCGTGCCGAGGATGCCGCCGGGCCCCGCCATGTGGCCCGGGCTGGTGGTGGCGAGCACGGGCAACGCCTTGGCGAGGGTTTGCGCGAAGGGCTGCACGTCCTTGGCGACGTAGCCCGGGGTGTTGGCGTTGGCGATGTTCTGCGCCAGCAGGCCCTGCCGCCGGTCGATCCAGGCGAGCCGGCGCTCCGCCAGGTCGAACAATCCCATGCCGTCCTTGTCCATGGCGCCAGCTTGCGCCGCGATGGTTGCCAGGGGGTTAAGGCGGTCAGGTTGGCCCTGCACCAGGAGAGCCGCGCTTACATCGGCGTCATCCAGGACGGCGTAGTGCGCTGCGGCAAGACCAGCCTGGTCGGCTACACGGTGGCCGACGGCCTGGTGGAGATGGTGCTGCCGGCCAAGGTCGCGGCCAAGCGCGGACTGGCGTAGGCAAGCGGAAGGGCGCCGGGTTGCCCTGGCACTCTCGCAGGAAAGGCAGCTAGAACTTACCTTGCTTCCTGGTTCCTCGGGTGCGACCAGCGCCAAGAGAGCACTTCGAGAACAGCCCACAGCACAAGCAATGCTAGCACGAGAACAATCCCGGCTGTGACGCCACCCGTTCCGTTGGCGAATCCGGCTTGGACAATGGCATGCCAAAAGATAAATAAGGCTGAAGTGATGCCGCTTACGCAAGGCCATCGCATCGGCGACGGATAAGCTTTCCTTGCGAGCGGATTTTTTTGGATGCCGTATAATATTCGCATGACGACGCCGAGGGAGATGATCGACGCCATGATGCTGGACCTGCCATCTTTCACAGGCCCGATTGCACCATAGGTCAGTAGGCTACATACAACGAGCAAAAAAGCGGCTTCCCAAAGCCTTATGTGCCAGAAACCGTGTTTCGAGGGAGATAGATTGGCCAAGGCAAGACCCTTTCACAGGCACCGTGCTCAGACGTGCGTCAGATGCAGAGGAATGGCGGAAGTCGATGGTTGCATTGTGCTCGTCAAATGCGACCCTGCCGAGGCCATCAGGTTTGCGGAAGACGCGATTTTCGGGATGGGGGTGAGCAGGCCGGAAGAGGGCGCATTGCCCGAACCAGGGCTGGACATCGGTGGGAGGGTGAAGATCGGCGCACCGCTTGTATTGGTCGAAAATGAACTTGCTGGAAGCAACGGCTGGGCATGTGAGCCAGCGATGCCTATGGCATTGTGATATGGCTGTTGAGAAAACCAAGCGGCAGCGCTGCGCACAGACTGAGCAATCATCCGACCGACATCGTTGAAGAAGGTCTGCGTGTTCGCATCATTGGGAATGAGGCCTGGGCCTGAATGGCCGCCCATCTGTGTAACGTAGCCTGACGAGAAATAGTCAATGGTTCCAGCTGCTGCTGCTAAGCCATCTAGTATAACTGCGGCCGCGACCACGACCGGGGTTGCTACTATTGCGGCGGCAAAACTAGCAATGACTGCTATAACGACACTAGCGCCGACAATATACTGGGCTAACGCGCTACTACCCAATTCTGCAGCGCCAAGCACAGGATTGCCCCCTGCATTGCTTGGTGCCGATCCGGCAACTTTTGTACCGAGTATCTCGTAAGTTTGAACGGCCTGTGCTTCTGCGGCAGTTGTGCCAGGAGCAGCCGCCTGCGCCAGCTGATATTGCTGTTGGGCCGCATCGCCGCCCTGCTGATTGTTAAAATCAATGCCGCTCGATATACTAACGTTGCCAACTTGGCCGCCCAAATTGCCGGGATCGCCTTGATATCCGCCGTATTGGTCCGCACCCAGGCCGCCGTCAAAGTAGTATCCGTCGGGGGGGTTTTCTGGCGAGTATAAGATGGTGTAATTTGGCCCGAAGTTCTTGTCATATACATCGGGCGGGACCGTCGGCTGCCCTCCCCAACTGGTATCCTCCAAAGGAGCAATCCCAAGAAACCCGTTGGATGTCGGCGTTCCGCTCGCCAAGAACGTCGTGGGCGCCCCGCTCGCCACGGACGCCGGCGTGATCGCCGTCGTCGCCATCGTCTGATCGCCGTTCAGCAGGTTGGTTTCAGTCGCATCCATCACCGTTGCCATTGGTCTGTCCCATGGTTGTTTTCGGCCGCGGAACAGTACGGCAGCAGCAAATCACGAGTTAATACAGGTCATTGGCAAAAGGCGGGCTGGGCCGGCAGCCCGGCCTGGAGGCTACTTGTGCGGCTTGGCGACCTCGGCGGCGACCGCAGCGCTTTCCAGGCTGTCGGAAGGCTGAGCCGGGCTGGTTCGGCGGCTCGCAACCTTTCGGTAAGGCCTTGCTGCTTTGATGGCGGGCATGACGGACCCCGGGGCTTTCGCGTTCGACCATGCCGGCTTCGACGCCGCCGCCGTCCAGGCCGCCATCGGGCTGGGCGAGGGCCTGGCGCGGACGGTGTGCATCGCCCGCCTGCTGGTCGAGAACGGCCGGACGGTGGACATGGCGGGGCTGGACCGCGGCGTCGGGCTGCTCTGCGCCAAGGCGCTGGACCTGCCGCCGGAGGCCGGCCGCCGGGTGCGCCCCCACCTGCTCGCCCTGCTGGCCGAGAC
>CAXTTH010000226.1:0-4136 GCA_964247035.1 uncultured Acetobacteraceae bacterium | reverse complement strand
CCCCCCCCCCCGCGGGCCCCCGGCGCCGCCGGGGGCCCCCACGCCAGCAGGGCGCGGCCGAAGGCGCGCTGCGGCGGCTCGGACGCCGCGGCGGCGTCGCAGGCGATCTCCACGAACAGCAGCCGGGTCTGCCCGGGCGCCATGTCGAAGGTGAAGCGGGCCCAGCCGGCGTCCAACCGGGCGGGCGCCGGCGCGAAGCGCAGCCGGGTCGTGCGGCGGCGTCCGTCCAGCCCGAGATAGCCCAGCGTCACGCTGTCGGGGCCGCAGACCGGCTCCTGGCGCTCGCCCTGGCGGGGCCGCGCCATGCCGCGGGACTCGAACAGGTCGGTGAAGCTGGCCGCGAAGCGCAGGTCGATCTGCACGCGCTGCGGCTGGGCGGCGAAGCTGTGCAGCGACAGGCGCTCGTAGCAGGCGCCCTGCCACAGGAACCGCGAACGCCGCAGGTGCAGCGCGTCGTGCTCCAGCACCAGCCGCCCGTTCTCGTATAGGTCCGGGTTGGCCAGGTCGCAGGTCAGCTCGGCGTTGTCGTCGCGCAGGGTGGAGCTGAGCAGCAGCGGGCGCTGGCCGGCGATCAGCAGGTCCAGTTGCGAGAGGTGCCGGGTGTCGCGGTGGTAGAGGCCGTCGGCGCCGCCGATCAGGTCGCCGCTCGCGTCGAACACGCCGAACGTGTCGCCGGACTTGATCGTGCGGGTACGGCCGGCCTGCGGCGGCGCGATGGCAGGGATGGTGAACTCGCTGGGAGCGGCTTGCTGGGTCATGGACGGGTGGGTGATCCTTGCCGGGGTTGGCTGGGCTGAGAACTCTGACCGTCAGCGCAAGACTTCCCCTTGCGCGCTGGAAGGAGCCGTCTTCAAGCGGGGCGTCCCGTTCACCCCGCCATGTCCGCAGCCTGCTAACGCACCATGGAGCTACGCCATGGAACGGGCAGGATAGCACGGTAAGCGGGGTGAGGCGGGAACGCTTTTAGCCCGAGGTGCACCATCCAACATAACTGGGTCGCTTTTTGTTTCGAATGTTGAAGCACGGATCATCATTTGCTGGCGGCACCGTCCTACCGACAGTTGATCGCCGGACTGAGAGAGGATCCACCCGGCATGCACCGCGAGACTGTGGCCGGGATCACGAGATCAAGTTTGCCGGCGTGCCTGTAGCT
Organism: uncultured Acetobacteraceae bacterium; assembly: GCA_964247035.1. Taxonomy (GTDB): domain Bacteria; phylum Pseudomonadota; class Alphaproteobacteria; order Acetobacterales; family Acetobacteraceae; genus LMUY01. The sequence continues at coordinate 2,983 of CAXTTH010000226.1, read as the reverse complement.
GCACACCAGGTGGTAGCCGTCCGGCTGGCTGGAGGTGGAACGCCGCACGTCAAAGCCGTTCTCCCCGCTGATCTCAAACAACTTCTTCGGATCGCCGTCGAAGATGCTGTAGTTCTCTAGCCGGGCGCCGTCGTGCCGGACAGGGCACGAAAAGCTCCTCGCAGCGGAGGCGGCATTGCCGCCACACAGGGTGGCCATGCCGACGAGAAACAGCCTATTCCACAACACTGAACTTGTTCCCGTTGTCTGAGGCGCCGAGCCGGTCATTGAACTGCAGAACGCGGATGTGCGGCGGCTGAGGGAACACGTTGCCTTGCGCGTCCCGACGGTTCCATTGGTCGATGACTTTGATGCCGCTCGCGTCCTGGCTGAGATAGATGGCCGCATGCCTGCCGTGCGAGTGGTTCGCATACCGGCCGGCAGCGTCAAACGTGGCGATGGCCGTTCCGGGCGCCAGGGCCGTGTTGCCCTTCACCATGGCGCCCTGTCTCCAGGCCGATGCGTGCGGAGCGCCTGTTGCCTGCTGGACCAGGGGCACGCATTCCCCTGTGCCAACTGACGCTCGTCCAGCCCATTGCTCAGGGTTGTTGGCAACGTAACGGCCTTCCGATGCTGCGGTGGCGGCACTGCCTCCTGAACTCGCGTCCGTCGCGGTGTTGGTCGCCAGTTGCGCATAGACCCGGTTGCCTGCCGGCGGGGTGTAGCTGTCGGCTTGGTCGGCGGCGTCCCTCAGGAACCCGGACCACCTGTTCAGCCCGATGCCCAGCATCGCGTCAGCCAGGTGCTTGGAGGCATCGCCGAGGTCTCGATGCGTCGTCGCGGTCCTGACCGCTTCGGCTGCGGCGCGGAGGCTGTCGACCGCAGCGTCGCTTGCTGAGCCGCTCACAAGTTGCTTTCCGAACTCTGCCCGGCGCAACCGGCGCGCGCCGATCCAAGCCGCCATGGCTTTTTGCAGCCGCTGCGTGCGCTGACTATCGAACGTGGCGGCCTCGATGTGCCAATCCTTGCGTGGCAAACGCATGAGAGACGCGTGGGCCACCCCAAGCGATGCGGTCCTGAAGGGTGCCTATGTCAGTGGCAGCTTCGGATCCCGTCCCATGGCCGAAATGGCCATGCTCCTGCCGTCCTTGGTTTTCCCAACTCATGCACAACACCTTTGGCAACCAACGGGCATTTATAGCACAAAGCACGAACGTTCTGGAAGGTTCATGGCGTGGATGCCGATACACGGTTGCACAGCACGATGGCGGCCACGGCGTCCTTGCTCAAGCTCACCTTGCGCCCGATCAGGCGGCAGCTGCGTCCCTGTGCGGCCAAAGCCAGCGCCTTCGGCGGCAAGCCGGTCCGACTTCGGCCGCTGGCTGGGCTGGCGGCCCAGCCGCTTGCCGCGCGTCTTGGCGGCGATGCCGGCCAGCATGCGCCCGTGCGGGGTCGCAAGGTCAAACGCCATGCCGCGAACAGCATCATCCTGCCCGTTCTGTGGCGTGACCCCGCCATGAAGCGGAGCCGTTGCTTGACCCGGACGCTTTGCCGCGGCGGCCGGAGCGGCCGGCGACGATGCGGTAGAACGCCGGCACCAGCAGCAGCGCCAGCACCGTGGCCCCCAGCATCCCGCCGATCACTCCCGTGCCGATCGACTGCCGCGCCCCGGCCCCGGCGCCGTGGCTGAGCGCCAGCGGCAGGCAGCCGAGGATGAAGGCGAGCGAGGTCATCACGATCGGGCGGAAGCGCAGGCGCAGGGCCGCCAGCGCGGCCTCCCCGGCAGGCGCGCCCCCGCGTTGCAGGCGGGCGGCGAACTCCACGATCAGCACCGAGTTCTTGGCGGACAGCCCGACCAGCGTGATCAGCCCGGCCTGGAAGTAGATGTCGTCCTGCATGCCGCGCAGCCACACGGCCAGCAGCGCGCCGAACAGCGCCAGCGGCACCACCAGCAGCACGGCGAGCGGCAGCCCCCAGCGCTCGTACAGCGCCGCCAGGATCAGGAACACGACGACGATGCCCAAGGCTGCCGCGCGCAGCCCGGCGCTGCCGGCCGCCTTCTCCTGGAACGCCGCACCCCCCCAGGCCAGGCCGTAGCCCGGCGGCAGCTCGGTGCGCGCTGCCTGCTCCATCGCCGCGATGGCCTCGCCCGACGAGTATCCGGGCGCCGCGCTGCCGCTGAGCTGGGCCGACTGGTACACGTTGAAGCGCTCGATGAAGTTCGTGCCGATCACCCGGCGCAGCGTCAGCACCGACGACAGCGGCACCATGCCGCCGCCCGCCGCGTGGACGAACACCTGGCGGATGTCGTCCGGGCTGGCGCGGAACTGCGCGTCGGATTGCAGGTTCACGTGGTAGTTGTGCCCATTGAGCGTGAAGTCGTTGACGTAGAGGCTGCCGAACGTCGCCTGCACCGCGTCGAACACGCCGGAGACCGACACGCCCAGCGCCTTGGCCCGGTCCCGGTCCAAATCCACCGCGTAGCGCGGGGTGTCGGCATGCAGGGTCGTGCTCAGTTGCGCCAGCTCCGGCCGCTTGGACGCGGCGGCGATGAACTGCTGCGCCGCCTGCGTCAGGGCCGCCGTGCCGCGCCCTTCCCGGTCGAGCAGGTGCGCCTCGAAACCGCCGACCTGGCCGAGGCCGCTGATGCCCGGCGGCGTGAAGGCGAAGAACTCCGCCTCCCCGATGCCCGACAGCGCGGCGCGGATGTCCTGCGCCAGCATCTTGGCGCCTTGGCCGGAGCCGGTGCGGCGCGACCAGTCGGTCAGCGTCAGGTAGCCCTGGCCCGCATCCGGCTTGTTCGCCTGGGACAGCAGGTCGCTGCCGGCGAACAGCGTGCTGGACTGGACGTAAGGCAGGCGCGCCAGGATCGCCGCCGCCTTGCCCGTCACCGCCGTGGTGCGCGCGAGCGAGGCACCCGGCGGCAGCGACCAGCCGATGAACACGGCCGCCTGGTCCTCGTCCGGCACCAGCCCCGCCGGCACCCGCACGGCCAGCAGGGCGC
>CAXTTH010000225.1:0-4147 GCA_964247035.1 uncultured Acetobacteraceae bacterium | reverse complement strand
GTGGATCGGTGACGCCCTGTAGGCCTCGTCCAGCGGCAGCACGTCGCCCGCGCGGCCCGCCTGGCGGCCCGGCGCGAAGGTTGACGCCGGCTCGCCTCCAGTTCCGCGTAGAGCGACTCCAGCCGGGATGGGACGGCCGCAGGCTCCACCGTCTCCGGCTTGCGGACCGACACGGCGGGAAGCGGGACAGCCGGCGGCGGGAACGCCTCGACCGCCACTTCCGGCAGGGCGGCCGGGGCTTGAAGGGTGGCGGAGGCCGGAGCCGTCGAACTGCCGGCCTGAGGCGTCGGGCTCGCAAGCGTCGCCACGGCTTGCGGGCTGGCCGGCGCCGGGCGCAGCAACCATCCGCCTAAAACGACGCAGCCCACCGCCAGGCTGAGCCCGGCAGCGATGAGGGCTCCGCGTCCGCCCCAAACCTGGCGCACAAGGACCGGAGGGACGGGGCTGGCCAGGTCCAGGGCCGGAACGACCGGAACAGGGCTCGGCGCGGATAATGACTTCGGCGGCGGGATTGCCACGGGGGCCACGGCCTCGGCCGTCCGCAGCTCGACACTGTCCTGGGCGGCCAGCCGTGCGTGCAGCGGCGCGAACTCGGCCGTATCGAGCACCGCCAGGAACCCCGGCGTTCCGGCCAGCACGAATTGCAGCGCCGGGCCGACCCGCATGGCAAGCTGCAAGTAACGCAGGGTCGATTGCTGCAAGGCGTCCGCCCCGCTGATCAGCAGGACGATCCGGTCATAGGATTCGTCTAGCACGGTCAGGTTGCTGAACGCTTCCTGGAGAATCAGGTCATCTTGCCGCGTCCGCTCCAGCCGCCCCGTCACCTCCGCCACCAGGCGAGCGATGCTGAGGCCCTCGGACGCTGTGGCCTTGAGCCGGAACACCCGGCTGTCCTGGATCGCCAGCCGGCGCGTCGCCTTGTCGAGCAGCGCGTCCGCGGCGCCGTCCGGCGCCAGGATGGCCACGTCCCTGCCGGCAAGCACCTGGTGGATCATGCGGTCGAAGACGTCTGGCTGGCTCAAGGCCGTGGGTGAGATGAAAATGCTCACAGAACTCCGCTAAGGCGCCTAGCGCCCGGAGGCTAAGGCATCACGCGGCCGCCGGTCGAACGCCCACCGGCCGCTGCGCGGGCACGATTAGCGCATTCCAGGGGCGTGAACCTAGCGTAAACTCGGGCTGGCTGATCGGGAAGCCCAGAGTCAGCCATGGCCGGGCACGCCCGCCTCCTTCAACGCGGCTGCCTGGCGCGTCGCCAGCGCGTCCGCGTCGAACCCGGCGGTCATCTCGCGGAACAGCTCGGACCAGTTCAGCTCCGCCTTCAGCCGCAGGAACACGCTGCCCAGGCCCACCGCCGAGCGGTCCATCAGCACGAACTCCCGTGGCGGGCGCACGCCGCCACTCTTCTTCAGCTCCTCGTACACCTTCTCCGCCACCTTGCGCCCGTAATCCGGGTCGTCGTGCTGCTGGATCGGCCGCACCCGGTCGTCCAGCAACGGCTCGTAGATGAACCTCGCCCACTGGTTCATCACCTCCATCTTCTCGCGCGACAGGCCGGTGAACCCCCACTGCTCGTAAGCATGGTGCGCCCGATCCATGTCCTCCGTGCGGATCGCCTCGTAAAGGTCGATCACTCCGGCGACGAACTTGGGCGGGAACACGCGAATGCTGCCGTAATCCAGCAGGTTCAGCCCGTTGTCGTCGCGCAACTGGTAGTTGCCGAGGTGCGGGTCCCCATGGATCACGCCGTAGCTGTAGAGCGGGCGATACCAGGCGTGGAAGATCGCGGTCGCCACCTGGTTGCGCTCCTCCAGCGACATGCCCTCGTCCAGCCGGGATTGCAGGCCGCGGCCCTTCAGCCAGGTCATGGTCAGCAGCCGCCCGGTGGAATGGCTCTCGATCGGGCGCGGCACGCTCACGTAGGGGTCGCCCTTGAGCATCAGCGCGTACAGCCGCATCTGCGCCGCCTCGCGCCGGTAGTCCAGCTCCTCCCGCAGCCGCTCGGCCAGCTCGGCGTAGATGTCGTCGGACTGGATGGTGGACTCGAACCGCTTGTAGAGCGACATCGCCAGGCGGAGCTGCCGCAGATCGGCCTCCATGGCGCTGGCCATGTCCGGGTACTGCAGCTTGCAGGCCACCTCCGTGCCGTCGTGCAGCACGGCGCGGTGCACCTGGCCCAGGCTGGCCGCAGCTGCGGCTTCCTGGCCGAAGCTCCTGAACTTGCTTTGCCAGTCGGCTCCCAACTCGCCCGACATGCGGCGGCGCACGAAGCTCCAGCCCATCGGCGGCGCGTTGGCCTGCAACTGCGCCAGCTCGTTGGCGTACTCCTCCGGCAGCGCGTCCGGGATGGTGGACATGAACTGCGCCACCTTCATCAACGGCCCCTTCAGCCCGCCGAGGATCGCCTTGAGGTCCTCCGCATGGGCCGACTGGTTGCCCTTGATGCCGAACACCCGCTTTCCGGCAAAGCGCGCGGCGATGCCGCCCACGGCGCCGGAGGTGCGGGCCATGCGGCGCACTTCGCCGAAGATGTTGGGCCGGTCCTCGGACATGCTCAGGCCTCCAGTTCGTCGATGAAGCCGCTGATCACGTCCAAGCCGCGCCGCCAGAACGCCGGGTCCGACGCATCCAGCCCGAACGGGGCCAGCAGCTCGCGGTGCCGCTTGGTGCCGCCGGCGCGCAGCATGTCCAGGTACTTGGCCTGGAACCCGGCGTGCCCGTCCTGGAACACGCCGTACAGCGCGTTCACCAGGCAATCGCCGAAGGCGTAGGCATAGACGTAGAACGGCGAGTGCACGAAGTGCGGCACGTAGGCCCAGAACACGTCGTATTCCGGCGTGAACTCGAAGGCCGGGCCGAGACTCTCCGTCTGCACCTGCCGCCAGATCGCGCCGATCCGCTCCGGCAGCAGCTCGCCTGTGCGCCGCTCGTCGTGCAGCCGGGCCTCGAACTGGTAGAACGCGGTCTGGCGCACGACGGTGTTGAGCATGTCCTCCACCTTGCCGGCCAGCATGATGCGCCGCCGCGCCGGGTCGGTCTCGGCATCGAGCAGCGCGCGGAAGGTCAGCATCTCGCCGAACACGCTGGCGGTCTCGGCCAGGGTCAGCGGCGTGCCGGATTGCAGGTAGCCCTGGCCTGCCGCCAACACCTGGTGCACGCCGTGGCCCAGCTCGTGCGCCAGCGTCATCACGTCGCGCGAGCGGCCATGATAGTTCAGCAGCAGGTATGGGTGCGCCGAGGGCACCGTCGGGTGGGCGAACGCGCCGCCAGACTTGCCCGGGCGCAACCCGGCGTCGATCCACGGCTTGTCGAAGAACGTGCGGCCGATGTCGGCCAGCTCCGGGCTGAACGCGCCGTAGGCCGTGAGCACCCGGTTGCGCGCCTCGTCCCAGGTGATGGCGCGGTCGTCGTCGCCGGGCAGCGGCGCGTTGCGGTCCCAGTGCTGCAGCTTGGGCAGCCCCAGCCATTTCGCCTTCATCGCGTAGTAGCGGTGCGACAGCCGGCCGTAATCGGCGGACACGGCGGACACCAACGCGTCCACCACCTCGTCCTCCACCATGTTGGAGCGGTTGCGGCTGCTGCCTGGGCGGGGGTACTGCCGCCAGGCGTCGCTGATCGACTTGTCCTTAGCCAGCGTGTTGGTGATGAGCCCGAACAGCTTAATCCGCTCGCCGAACGCCGCCCCGATCGCGGCGCCGGCCTGCGCGCGCACCGCCCGGTCCCGGTCGGACAGCTTGTTCAGCACGTCGCTGACGGTCAGCGTCTCGTCGCCGAACGGCACCCGCATCCCAGCCACCGTTTCGTCGAACAGCCGGCTCCACGCCTGCGCCCCGGTGACGGACTTCTCGTGCAGCAGGCGCTCGGCCTCGTCCGAGAGCTGGTGCGGCCGGAACACCCGCAGGTCGCGCAGGAACGGCCGCCAGCGGGCGAGCGCCGGGTCCGCCAGCTTGGCTTCCAGCACCGCGTCCTCCAGGCGGTTCAGCTCCAGGCTGAAGAAGATCAGGTGGGAGCTGATCGCCGTGACCCGCTCGGAGCAGGACTGCATGAACTGGCCGATCTCGGCATCCGTGCCGTCGCCGCTGAACTCCAGCTGGGCGAACGACATGACCCGGCCCAGCGCCTCCTCGATCCGCTCGTACTCGGCTAGCGC
>CAXTTH010000224.1:0-4165 GCA_964247035.1 uncultured Acetobacteraceae bacterium | reverse complement strand
CGCCGGCGCCGCCGACCATCCCGGTGGGCTTGCCGTCCGAGCTGGTGCAGCGGCGGCCCGACATCCGCCGGGCGGAGGCGCAGCTGCACGCGGCGACGGCGGACATCGGCGAGGCGGAGGCGGAGTTCTTCCCCAAGTTCACCCTGGCCGGCAGCATCGGCGTGCAGTCGTTGCAACTGAAGAACCTGGGCAATTTCGGCGCCTACGGGGCGCTACAGTATTCCGGCGGCCCGTCCGTCACCATCCCGGTGTTCCAGGGGGGGCGGCTCAAGTTCAACCTGATCCTGCGCAAGGCGCAGCAGCAGGAGGCGGCGGTGCAATACCAGCAGGTGGTGCTGCAAGCCTTCCACGACGTGGACAACGCGCTGACCAACTACGCGGCCGAGCAACTGCGCCGCACCCAACTGGCCATCGCGTCGGACCAGGCGCAGCACGCGCTGGACCTGGCGCGGGCGCAGTATGTGCAAGGGCTGTCCACCTTCCTGGACGTGCTGACGGCGCAACGCACGCTGCTGCAAGCGCAGCAGCAATACGCGGACAGCACCACGACGGTGTCGAGCAACCTGGTGCAGCTCTACAAGGCGCTCGGGGGTGGGTGGGAGGCGAGCTTCCCGCGGGGGACGGTAGCGGAGCGAGCGCCCAAGCTGTTCTAGGGGTCAATATCTAGCAGGGAAAAGTCGCCAGATTGCCGCCAGCGCCTGATTTGGTGATCCGGTCTGTCCCTGTTCGGCTCGTGAGCATCAGGATCGGGCTGCCAGCGGCGCGGCATCGACGTGGGCGCGCAGGCATGGAGCAGCGCACGGGCAAGCTGAAACGCTTCAAGCGGCTGGCGCTTGTGTTGCAGGAAGACTGCGGACAGTTATGCCGCACTCGCCGCGTCCAATTGCGTAATAAACTTGATCATGGACGCCTGCACGTCTAAGACTTTAACAAGAGCTATCATTGCATCGTATTACGAGAAATCTCTCATGACAAGACATGACGCCTCACGTCAATCTAACGGATTGTTGATCTCGGCCTTCAGGGACATTGCATCAGAACACAATGGCGATCTAGGCGACCTGCCTGGGTGGGCTGCTGCCTGGTCGGGCTGCAACTTCGCTTTCCTGAATATGCTGGTGATGAACAGCGATCTCTCGAAGGCCAAGGACCTCACGGATCGCCTCCTCCGCGCAGTACAGTATCAAAAGGCTAGGAAGGAGACCGGCTTCTTCTACGCATTGGACGATTTCCTGAGCAAAGCTGGAATGGATGCTTTGCCGGATGCTGCCGATGCAGTCGGATTGCAGCCTATCGCCAGGATCGTCGGCATGGAGCGCGACCTTGAAGAATTGGACGTCCCGGTCCTGCCCGACCTCGAACTTCGGCGCATTGCAACGCCGATCGAACACCAGGCGTTGGCCGACATCAATACCGACGCCTATGGCATTTGCTCGGAGGCTGAGGGTCGTGCTGCGATGATGCCGCTGTCGTTCTGGAGGAACGGCTTCGCCTTTGTGGGATTCCATGGTGGCCAGCCGGTGACCACGGCCACCGTCATCCCAAAGAATGACGTGCTCTACCTCATGTTTGTCGCCACACGAGCCGAGCACCGCCGACGCGGCTTTGCTGATGCCTGCATCAAGCAGGCGCTTGATAGCGCTTGGAAAGCGACCGGACTCAGCCGCACGGCCCTGCATGCCTCCGAAGCGGGAGCAGGGGTTTATGCCCGGATCGGCTATCGCCCGACAGCGCATTTAACCTGCTTGGCCATGCGGCACTGAGTGCCGGGAAGCTGCCCTTGCTGCCCGATCTTGGCGGCAAGCCAGCCATCCACGGCCGGCGGGTGCCCGCTGTCCCCACAAAGCGTCCGTTCAATGCATCCGCGGCGACTTCAGCAGCGAGCGGCGGTCCACGGTGGCGATGCTGACCGGCAGCTTGCGCTCGTCGCGCTCCACCATCAGCGTCACCTTGGCGCCGGCCGTGCCGCAGGCCCAGACGCCGCGCCACAGCCCGGCGAGGTCCGTCACCTCCTCGTCCTCCACGGACAGCACGTGGTCCCCGGTGCGCAGGCCGGCGCGGTCGGCGGGGCCGCCGTCGGCCCGGCCCCCGATCACCACCCTCTCCTCGTCCTCCCAGGCGTACACCCCGACCCCCGGGCGGGCCGGCCGGTTTACCTGGCCCTAGCGGGGCAGGTCGTCCAGCACCGGGCGCAGGATGTCGATCGGCACGATCATATTCATGTCGTGCCGGCGGCCTTTCGCGTCGCCCTGCTGCAGGATGAGCGAGCCGACGCCGAGCAGCTCGCCGTCCTTGCCGATCAGCGCGCCGCCGCCCCAGAACGGGTGCGCCGGCGCGGTGAAGATCGCCTCGTCCAGCAGGTATTCCCAGTAGCCAGCGAACTCCTGGCGGCCCACCACCTTGGTCTCGATCGCGCGGGTGCGCCCGCCGGCGGCGGCGAACAGCACCGCCTCGCCCAGGCCCACGGCGGAGCTGTCGCCAAACTCCAGCTTGGGCAGGCCGAGCTTGCCCAGCGGCTGCACCAGGCCGAAGCCGGTCTCGCCGTCGAACGCCAGGGCATGGCCCGGCACCGCGCGGCCGTCGGCGGCGGTGATCCACACCGTCTCCGCCTCGGTGATGAGGTAGCCCATGGTGAGCAGCAGGCCGTCATCGCCGATCACCACGCCGGAGCCTTCGCGCTCGGTGCCGAGGGCAGAGGCGGTGAAGGCGTCCGAGGGCGCCGAGGCGCGCAGGCCGACGACGGCGCTCAGGGCGCGGTCGAGGTCGAATCCGTAGTCTGCCGGGTTGGGCTGCAGCTCGGCGGGGATGGTCCATTCCTTGGGCATGTCAGGCGTAGTTCACCATGATGGTCTTCTTGTGCATGAAGTGCTCCAGCATCGCCTCCAGGCTGGCTTCCTTGCCCAGGCCGCTGCTTTTCACGCCGCCATAGGACAGGTTGGCCTGCACCACCAGGTTCTGGTTGAGCTGCACCAGCCCCGCCTCCAGCCGGTGCGCCAGGTCCAGCCCCACCTTCAGGTTGTTGGTCCAGACGGAGGCGGCCAGGCCGTACTCGGTGCCGTTGGCGCGGGCCAGCACGTCCTCCACGTCGTCGAACGGGAAGATGCAGGTGACGGGGCCGAAGATTTCCTCCTGCACCAGCGGGCTGGCGTCCGGCAGGTCGGTGAAGATGTGCGGCTGGATAAACAGCCCTTTGCGGAGCGCCGGGTCGGACGGCATGGCGGAGCAGGCGCGGCCTGTGGCGCCCGCGGTGTCTTTGCCTTGGGCGATGTAGCGGCTCACCTTGTCGAACTGGTCATGGCTGATGATCGTGCCGATGTCGGTCGCCTCGTCCAGCGGGTCGCCCATCACCATGGCGTCCACCTTCTCCGCTATCGCGTCCACGAAGCGCTGGAAGATCGGGCGCTCGACGTAGATGCGGCTGGCCGCGGTGCAGCTCTGGCCCTGGCGGGTGAAGCGCATCGAGGTGAGCGCACCGGCCACCGTGCGCTCGAAGTCGCAGTCGGCGAACACCAGCATGGGGGACTTGCCGCCCAGCTCCAGCGTCACCGGGATCAGCTTGTCGGAGGCCGCCTTGGCGACGATGCGGCCCACCTCGACGCTGCCGGTGAACGTCACCTTGCGCACCTTGGGATGCAGCACGAGCGGCGCGCCGCATTCCGGGCCGTAGCCGGACAGCATGTTGTAGCACCCGGCGGGCAGGATGCGGTTCACCAGCTCGCACACCCGCAGCACGGTCAGCGGCGCTTCCTCGGCCGACTTCACCACCACCGTGTTGCCGGCCACCAGGGCGGGGGCGACCTTCAGCGCCATCAGCAGCAGCGGCACGTTCCACGGGATGATGGCGCCCACCACGCCCAGCGGCTCGCGCACCGTGACGGAGAGCACGTTGGGGGCGAACGGCACCGTCTCGCCCTTCAGCTCGCCGCCGAGGCCGCCGTAGAACTCGAAGATGTCGGCGATGGTGTTGGCCTCGACTCGGCTTTCCGTGCGCAGCGCCTTGCCGGTCTCCAGCGCGATCAGCCGGGCCAGCTCCTCCACGTGCTCGCGCAGCAGGGCGGCGCATTGGCCGACCAGCGCGCCGCGCTTGCGGGAGGCCATCTTCGCCCATTGCTTCTGCGCCACGTCCGCCGCCTCGACGGCGTCCTCGACGTCGTCCGCGGCGCCC
>CAXTTH010000223.1:0-4165 GCA_964247035.1 uncultured Acetobacteraceae bacterium | reverse complement strand
GACAAGTGCGCAGTTCGACGCCATCCAGGCCCGCAAGCCCGCCACCATCGCCCGCATCCAGTCCTACCTGAAGGACCGCCTCGGCAGCCCCGACCCGGCGGTGCTCGCCGCCTTCCAGGCCGTGCCGCGCGAGTACTACCACTACAACTACGCCGACCATCGCGCCCTGCCCGGCGAGGCCTACGAGGACGACCCCAAGCCCTGGGCGCTCGGCTACGGCTCCGCCCTGTCCGACTACCTCGGCCAGGCATACATGACCCAGGTGTGCAAGCCCCAACCGGGGGACACCACGCTGGAGATCGGCACCGGCAGCGGCTTCCAGTCCTCCCTGCTGTCGCGCATCGTCAAGCGCGCCTACTCGATCGAGATCATCGAGCCGCTCGGCCATGCCGTGGCCAAGCTCTGGGCGCCGCTGGGCTACGACAACATCGAGAGCCGCGTCGGCGACGGCTACTTCGGCTGGCCCGAGGTGAAGGGCGGCTTCGACATCATCATCGTCACCTGCGCCGCGCAGTACGCCCCGCCGGAGCTGTTCAAGCAGCTCAAGCCCGGCGGCCGCATGATCATCCCCATCGGCCAGCCGTTCAAGCGCGGCCAGGTGCTCTACGTCTACGCCAAGGACGCGGACGGCAAGGTCCATTCCAAGCGCGACGTGGGCGTGTTCTTCATCCCGATGACCGGCGCCATGATGAACCGCCCCCACCCGGCGCCCGAGCCCGCAACACCCGTGGCGACGCCTGCGGCGGCGGCTCCGGAGCCTGCGCCGCAACCATAATGGATGCGAGCCGCCGCCGGGCCACCCACTCGCCGAGCAGCGATGTTCGTTCGGCTGGACGCCAGGCATTGCTCGCGCCGGGCGACTGACGCTCCAAGCCACAGCGGCAGCCGCCTCCCTCGCCGGCGATCATTGCCTTTGTTTGGCCATGCCTACCAGGCATGTGTCCAGCGCTGAGACTTTCTGGCAAGATTTAGCAAGGCTGCAATATCAACATGTCGAGCAGCACCAACCCAAATGCTCCCATGCCCTATGTTTTCGACAACGAGATCATGGACAACAGTAACCCAGTTTTGGTGGGTGCTGATGCTGGCGCATATGGCTTGGTTACTCTGCTCAAGAACGGTGTCGAAGTTGGTCACACGACTGCCCTTCTCAATGGGTCTTTTCAGGTTCAAGCCCTGCCCACCAGCAACTCCTATCAAATTGGCTTAAACGTGCTTGCAGTGCAGGCCACTGATGCTGCAGGCCACATCTCGCCTTCATCGCTGGTCGATGTCGTTCTTGTTCCTCACGAGACAGACGGGAACATAGTGACTGACCTGAGCTCAGCAGTGATAGGGCCCGCAGTGGTCGGCGTGCCGTATTTCAGCTTCGTGGGCAGCCCTGAAGCCTTGCTGCTCACCGACTCCACTCTTGGCTTTGGACCTGACACCAACGCAGCCACGACCCAGCGGCTTTACTGGGGCCTGCTTGGGCGCGCCGCTGACACGGCAGCGCTGACCAGTGCTGACGCGCTGGTCGCCAATGGCGGATCGCCCGCCACGGTGGCGGCCAGGTTGCTCGCCAGCCCGGAATATGCCGCCAGCCATGCGGCGATGACCGACATGCAGTTCATAACCAGCCTGTACCAGGGACTCCTCGCTCGTGCGCCGGACCCAGCGGGCGTCGCCGCCGCCGCAACGCAGTTGGCGTCCGGGACGAGCCGCGCGCAACTGGCTGTCGAGGTCGCCAACTCGCGGGAGTCCAAGGCCTACCTGGCCAACACCACTTACCAGCTCTACGTCCCAAACGCGGCTGGCACGCTGGCTCATGAGCTCTACGAGACCGGGCTGGGCCGCGAGGTTGACCTCCCGTCGTTGGCAAGCTTCAAAGTGGAGCTTGCGCACCTGACCCCAGCCCAGCTTGCCGCACAGATTGCTGGCTCGGCTGAATTTACCGCCGCCCATGCAACCCAAAGCAATGCGGCCTACGTCAACAGCCTGTTCCAGGACGGGCTCGGCCGCCCCGCAGGACCGGGAGCCGGCTCGGCATATTGGGTCGGGGTGCTGAACAACGGCGCGAGCCGGGGCAACGTGCTGCTGGGCATCGCCACAAGCAGCGAGGCGGCAGGCCACCTCACTCACTCCCTGTCGCCGACCTATCCGGGATCGCCGTTTCCGCCGGGCGTCTAATGGAGCCGTGCAGCCTGCCGGTCGCGCTCACGAATGGCCGCCGCCTTGAACCACCCACCATGCCTTGCACGAAGGCTAGTTGCTTTCTCACGACAGTCCGATCGACGCGACCGTCCAAATAACGATAGGCGCGCAACGCTCGCGCAGGAAAGTGCGACCGCACCTGAACGAATCGTTGTAACTGCCTGGACCAATGCGGTAAGTGGTGCTTCCGCGTGGAGTCAGCCGCCATGAATCGTTCCGGCCTCGCCATCGCCTTCGCTGCCGCGATGGCTGCAGCCCCGCTTGCCGCCCATGCCCAGGCGGAGCAGCAGCAGCTGGTGGACCGCGCCACCCTCGCAGCCCAGGACATGCTGAACGACCGCGACGGCCACGACGCGCAGGGCGTGCTGCGCCGGGCGCGCGCCGCCATGATCTGCCCGCAGGTGCTGCGCGCCGGCTTCCTGTTCGGCGGCCAGGGCGGCAACTGCGTGCTGGTGGCGCGTGACGGCGCCGGGTCCTGGTCCTCGCCCGCCTTCTACACCCTCGGCTCCGGCTCGTTCGGCTTCCAGGCGGGCATCCAGGACAGCGAGATCATGCTGATGATCCTCACCGAGCGCGGCCTGCGCGCCGTGATGGACGACCAGTTCAAGCTCGGCGGCGACGCCGGCGCCGTGTTCATCCAGTGGGGCGGCGGCATCGAGGGCGACACCACCGCCGCCGTCGGCGCAGACATCGTGGGCTTCACCCGCTCCCGCGGCCTGTACGCCGGCATCTCGCTGTCCGGCAGCGTCATGGCCAGCAAGAGCCTGTGGAACCGCGCCTATTACGGGCGGGAGGAGGCGGCGCAGCAGATCGTGCTGTCCATGGACGCCAACAACCCGGGCGCCTCGCCGCTGCGCGAGGTGCTCGGCCGCTTCGGGACGAACATCACCGCCGCCGGCCCGCGCGCCGCGTTCCCGGTGGCCTCTGCTCCGGCACAGCCGATGCTGCCCCCGCCAAGCTACGCCCCCATCCGCCAGCAGCCGTTGCCGCCGCCGCGCTACTGAGCCGCGTCAGCCTTCCGGCTCCTCGTTGGGCGCCGAGCCGGGCATCACGCCGGCATTCGCGGCCGCGAGCTGCCGGCGCAGGCTGTCGATCTCGCGCTGCATGTCCGTCAGTGCGTCCGGCGGGCTTCCGCTCGGCACGTCCGGCGGCGCGACCCCGCTCGGCTCGGCTGGCTTGCCGCCCGCCCCGCCGGGCCGGTAGAACGCCGAGAACAGCCCCATGGCATGCTCCATCATGGCCATGTTCTGCCGCCCGATGTCCTGCATGCCGGGGAACAGCGTGCCCATGCTTTGCTGCATCGCCGTGCGCACCTGCTCCTGCTGGCTGGCGAACGACGTCATCGCCTGCTCCAGGTAGCCCGGCACCAGTTGCTGCAGATGGCCGCCGTAGAACCCGATGATCTGCCGCAGGAAGGCGGTCGGCAGCATCGCCTGCCCCTTGCTCTCCTCCTCGACGATGATCTGCGTCAGCACCCCGCGGGTGATGTCCTCCCCGCTCTTGGCGTCATACACCACGAAGTCGCGGCTCTTGCGCACCAGCGCCGCCAGGTCGTCGAGCGTGATGTAGCTGGAGCTTTCGGTGTTATACAGGCGGCGGTTGGCGTATTTCTTCACCACCACCGGCGGCTGTTCGACCTTCGCCTCTGCGGGCGGCATGTTCTCGGTCACTGACGGTAGGTCCTCCCTGCGATGCAGCCTAGAGCATCATCCGACCAAATGGGATCACCCGTCGGATAAAGATGCTCACAGAAACAAATGCCCTAGCATGCGGCCCGGCCTGGCGACGGCCGCTGCTGCGAAAGCGAGCTTGGATGCAACCCGCACGTCTTGTCGATGCCGCACTGGAGGCCGATTGGCTCACCCTATGGCAAAGCGAGCTGGCCGCCCTCGCCGTGGACCGCGAGGCGCAGGAGCAGGCGGTGGCCGCCCTGCGCGCCTGGGCCGCCCCGCATGACGGAACTGCCCCCGAG
>CAXTTH010000222.1:0-4193 GCA_964247035.1 uncultured Acetobacteraceae bacterium | reverse complement strand
TCGGTGCGCCAATCGGCCGTCGCCGGGTCGCCGGGCCAGAAGGAGGCGGCGGAGAGCGTGGGCACCAGGCGTTGCACGCAGGGCCAGTCCGGGTCCACCGGCGGGCCGGCGGCGCACAGGGCCAGCGCCGCTGAAAGCAGCATCGCCCTCATTCGGCGGCGGCCAGGGCACGGCGCGCCAGCAGGCCGCGGCCGGGGTCGTAGCCCACCGCAGCCATCGCCATGAAGGCGGCGCTGCACCCGGCCACCACGGCCGCGGCCAGCCAGTCCACCTGGCCGTAGAGCGCGAAGCGGATCAGCTCGGTGGCCGAGGTGAACGGGTTGAGCTGGCACACCCACCACAGCGCCAGGCTGCTCTCCTTCACCCGCCACAGCGGATAGAGGGCGGAGGAGGCGAAGAACATCGGAAAGATGACGAAGTTCATCACCCCGGCGAAGTTCTCGAGCTGGCGGATGAACGAGGACAGCACCAGGCCCAGCGCGCCGAGCATGAGGCCGGACAGCGCCAGCGCCGGCAGCACGGCCACGTAGCCCCACAGCGGCGGCTCGATCTCCCAGAACCAGGCGATGGCGAGGAACAGGTAGGATTGCACCACCGCGACCGCCACGCCCGCCAGCAGCTTGCACAGCAGCAGGAACCAGCGGGGGAAGGGGCTGACCATCAGCGTCTTCATGCTGCCCATCTCGCGGTCGTACACCATGGACAGGCTGCTCTGCATGCCGTTGAACAGCTCGATCATGGCGATCAGCCCGGGCGCTATGTAGACCTCGTACGGGATGTAGGTCTCGTACGGCGGGATGATCGACACGCCCAGCACGAAGCGGAACCCGGCGGCGAAGATCGCCAGCCACACCAGCGGGCGCACCAGGGCGGAGATGAACCGGCCGCGCTGGTGCACCCAGCGCAGCGCCTCGCGCCGCACGATGCCGCCAAGGCAGCGCCCGTAGGCTGCCCCTGTCATGCCGCCACCCGCGTCAGGTGCTCGAACGCGGTCCGCAGCTCGGGCGCGCCGGTTTGCGCCAGCAGCTCGGGGACGGGGCCGTGGGCCAGGATGCGGCCGTGATGCAGCACGATCACCTGGGCGCCCTCGCCGGCCTCGTCGATCAGGTGGGTGGCCCACAGCACGGCCAGGCCGCGGTCCCGGCACAGGCTGCGGACGTGCTGGAGCAGGAAGCTGCGGCTCTCCATGTCGAGGCCGGCGGTCGGCTCGTCCAGCAGCAGCAGCGCCGGCTCGTGCAGCAGGGCGCGGGCCAGCTCCACCCGGCGCTTCTGCCCGCCCGACAGCAGCCGCACTCGGTCGCCCATGCGCTCCGACAGGCCGACGCGGGCCAGCTCGTCGCGGATGCGCGGCGCGGCGACGGCCTTGGAAAGCCCGTGCAATGCCGCATGGTAGAGCAGGTTCTGCCGCACCGTCAGGTCCAGGTCGAGCGTCGGCTGCTGGAACACCACGCCCATGCGCGCCAGGGCGGCCGAGGCGTTGGCGGTGAACGGCTGGCCGAACACGGCGATGCGGCCCTGGTGGGCGTGGTACAGCCGGGTGATGAGCGCGAACAGCGTGGTCTTGCCGGCGCCGTTCTGGCCCAGCAGCACGGTGAAGTCACCGGGGTGCAGGCTGAAGCCCACCTGGTCCAGCACGGTGCGGACGCCGAAGCGGTGGGTCAGCGCCTGCACCTCCAGGGCGGGGAAGACGACTATGGCGCCACCGCCACGCCCCAGGGCAACTGGCCCACCGGCACCGACTTGGTGACGCGCAGCGCCTCCACGTCGATCACCGACAGGTCGTTGCTGACGCCGTTGGTGGTGTAGAGCCGCTTGCCGTCGAGCGAGAACGCCATGTTCCAGACCCGCTGGCCGACCAGCAGGTACTTGCGGACCTCGTAGCTGTGCGTGTCCACCACCACCACGGGGGTGGCCGGGCCGAGCGCCACGAAGGCGGCGCCGCCGTCGGCGGCGAGCGCGATGCCGACCGGCTGCACGCTCTCGGCCGCCACGCCGGGGATGGCGAAGGTGATGGTGTGCAGCACCGTGTGCGCCGCCGCGTCGATCACCGCCACGGTGCCGCCGACCTCGGAGCTGACCCAGACCTGCGCGCCGTCCGCGGTGAAGCGCGCGACGCGCGGGCGGCTGCCGACCAGCACGTTGGCGATCGGCTTCTGCGTCGCCGTGTCGATGAAGTGCGCCATGCTGGTGGTCTCGGAGGTGTTGACCAGCACCTTGCCGTCCGGGCTGACCCCCATGCCTTCCGGCTCCACGCCGACCGGGATCTCGTTCGTCACCCGGCCGGCGGCGAGGTCCAGGATGGAGACCATGTTGTCGTTCTCGTTGGCGATGTACAGCGTGGCGCCGTCCGGGCTGAGGGCGAACAGCTCCGGGTCGGGGCCGCTCGGCAGGATGCGGTCCACGGCGAGCGTCTTGAGGTTCAGCTCCTCCACGTGGTCGCTGTCGCTGGTGCAGATGTAGAGGTGGGCTTGGTCACGGCTGAGCACGATGCCGCGCGGCCGGTCGCCCACCGGCACCGTGGCCGTGACGGCCAGCGTCGCGGCGTCGAGCACGGTGATGGTGTTGTCCTTCTCGTTGGAGACGAAGATGCGTTCGGCCCGGGCGGCTTGGCTGGCGAGCAGCAGGGCGCAGAGGCTGGTTGTCAGAACTTGCATGTCGTCTCCGGCTGGTCGATGCCGAGCGTGTCCAGCTCGGAGAACTGGTGGAGGTAGCCCGGCTGCGGGCTGACGGAGACGAGGCTGCGCGAATCGGCCAGCAGCACCGGCTGGCGCAACTGGCCGTCCCAGGGGCGGAAGGTGAGGCGCGCCCCCTTGAAGGCGGCCAGCTCGAACTTGGGGCTGCGGAGATAGGCGCCGATGGCCGCCGGGGCGGCGGACGCGCCGCGGCTGGCGGCCTCGCCCACGGCGCGCACCGCCATCCAGGCGCCGAAATCCCGCTCCGTCATGGGGCGGCTGGCCTGCTTGAGGAACCGGGCTTGCAGCTGGGTGGCGCCCCACTGCTCGAACGGCGGCGCCCAGGCGGTGGGGACCAGGCCCTGGGTGCCGGCGATCGGCCGCGGGTCGGTGGTGCGGTAGGTAAGGTCGTCGCCGAACTCGTCCATGGTGTCGGCCACCACGAGCACGTCGTAGGACAGGCCTTGGGTGAAGCGGCCGACTTCCGCGCCGATGCTGACGTGCCCGGTGTCGGTGCGCTGCGCGCCGGGCTGGAAGGTCCAGGGCTTGTCGGCGGCGATGCGGAGCTGGAACTTGCGGGCGGAGCGGCGCAGCGCGTCGGCGTAAGCCTTATCGTCCGGCGTGCGGCCCTGCACCAGCAGCACGCTGCGCCAGGTTTTCACCGCAAGGTACTGCATCAGCGCGTCCGCCCGCATGGCCCGGCTCGGCAGCAGGTGCAGCACGCGCGCCCGGCAGTCCGCGCCGCGCAGGCTGTCGTCCTGGCTGGTGGCGTCCAGGAAGGTGGCGTCCTTCGCCTCCGGCAGGTCGGCGACTTGCAGCAGCAGCGGCGCGGGCAGGTCGGTGACGACCACGCGCTCGCCGCTGGCCAGCAGGGCGCGGGCGGCGTCCATCACGGATTCAGCGTCGGGCTGCAAGGATTCGCGCAGCGCGAAATCCTGGCCGAGGAATTGCCCGGTGGTCTGGTCGTCGGCCAGCGCCAGCCGCGCGCCTTGCACGCCCTCGTCGGTCAGCGGCGGATCGAGCGTCACGGTGGGGGAGGCGTGCTTGGGCGTGAGCGCCAGGTAGGCGATGGCGACGCGCGACGGCTCCGCCGCTGGCGCGGGGGCGGCGAGCAGGCAGGCCAGCAGCAGTGCGATCGGACCGGGCAGGGCCGGCATCGGTTTCCCCACGTCTTTTGCAGGATGATGGGCTTCGCGCGCCGGCTTGTCAGCCCCATGGCTGCACGGGGCCCTGCAATTGACAATCGGCCGGCTTGTGCGCGCAGTGCCGGGGCAGGAAACGCCTTGGGAGGGGCCGATGCATCACGGACGCCGCGCGCTGCTGCTCGCCCCCGTTGCCGCCGCCCTGGCCGGTCCCGGTGCGGCTTGCGCGGCATCGACGGTCCGCGTCGGCGCGCTGCGGTTCGGCTCCGTGGGGTGGGAGCTGGACGTGATGCGCGCCCACGGGCTGGACGCGGCGGCCGGCGTTGCGGTGACGCCGGTGGAGTTCGCCGCCACGCCGGCGACGCAGGTGGCGTTGCAG
>CAXTTH010000221.1:0-4219 GCA_964247035.1 uncultured Acetobacteraceae bacterium | reverse complement strand
GGCCGACACCGACGGCATCGACGGCACCGAGGGCAATGCCGGCGCGCTGCTGGCGCCGGACACGTTGGCCCGCGCCGCAGCGCTCGGCCTGAACGGCCGCGCCCGGCTGGCGGACAATGACGGCTACGGCTTCTTCGCTGGCCTGGGCGACCTTGTCGTCACCGGTCCGACCCGCACCAACGTCAACGACTTCCGCGCGGTCCTGGTCACGGACCCGGTCGGGTTCGCCCCTTAGCCGGCGGGAAGGTCGGCCCCATCCTTGTGCTTGCGGCCCAGGTCCACGAACCCGGCCTTGATGCGGGCCAGCTCGTCGGCGTCGATCTCTTCCAGGTTCAGCAGCGCCAGCCGTGCGCCCTGCGTCACCCGCAGCAGCTCGTCCAGCTTCACCTGCAAGGCGTCCGTGTCGCGGTTCTGCGTGTTCTGGATCAGGAACACCATCAGGAAGGTGACGATGGTGGTGCCGGTGTTGATGACCAGTTGCCAGGTGTCGGTGAAGCCGAAGATGGGGCCGCTGACGCCCCAGAGGATCACCAGCGCGGTGGCAATGATGAAGGCAAGCGGCTTGCCCGCCCCGCGCGCCACGGCTTGGGCCAGCTTGTCGAAAGTCATGCGCCGGGTCTCCTGGTTCGCAGCCTCAACAGCGCGGGTGGGTCCGGGTTCGCCTTCAGGTGCAGCGCTTGGTTGGACGGCGCACCGGAATCAGCTATCGGCTATGCCTGCAAGACGAGGTGATCGTATCATGGCCAGGCATGTTCGACTCGGGGCGTTGGCTTTGCTGGCTGCCGTGCCGTGGGGCATCGCATGCGCCCAAACGCCGGCGCCCGCCCCCGAGGCGCTGAGCTTGGCGCGGGAGCTGCTCGCCAGGACGACGCCCGACCGTGCCTCGACCATCCAGGGTCTCAGCGGCCCGATGGTGGGACTGATGCAGCAGATCGGCGTCCGGCAGCCCGATCGCGCCCAGGCGCTGGTGCAGGAAGCCGTGCTGCCTCTCCTGGACAAGCATTTTGACGAGTTCCTGGAAATCCAGGCCAAGTCGTACGCCAGCTTGCTGAGCGTCGCCGACATGACGGCGGCGCTGGCCTTCTATGCCACCCCGGCCGGACAGGACCTGATCCACGCGCAGCCGAAACTGGCGCAGCTGCAGTTGACCGGGGTGACGCAATGGATCGCCGGCTTGCAACCCGAACTGCAAGCCAAGGTGCAGCAGATGGTGACGGAGCATGGCTGGGACAAAGGATGAGAGCCGTCACCTGACCGCCCGCCGCCAGTAGTCCAGCGTCACCGGCCCGATCGCCCGTGCGCCGCCATCCGTGTGCAGCGCCTCCAAGTCCCGCAGCAGGGCGTCCGCCGCCTCCTGCAAGCCCAGCAGGTGCAGGCAGCGCAGGATGCGGGTCAGCCGCAGCATGTTGTGGTTGCCGGGGGCCAGCCAGTGCGCCGCTCCGGCTGGCAGGCGGTAGAACCGCCGCATCCGCTGCCACGACGCGAGCAGCGCGCCCCGAAGCGCCGGCTCGCGGTGGAACGCCGCGATGTCCGCGGCCGTCAGCCGCGGCGCGGCCGGGTTGAAGCCGCTCGGCTCCGGCAGCGGGAACAGCCACTGGATGTAGTCGTGCACCGCTTCCAGCCGGGCGTCGTCCCAGCCTTGGATGTCCGCCAGCCAGCGGCCCTGCGCGTCCGGCGCCTCCCCGGCGTGGAAGCGCAGGATCGGGCTCACGCCAGCGCCGCCTCCGCCTCCCGCACCACGGCGGCCAGCGCGCCGGGCTCGAACGGGGAGAGCAGCCCGGCGGAGCGCACCAGCTCGCCGAACGGGGCCGAGCCGCCGCGTCCGCACAGCGCCACGTAGGAGTCGAGGGCGCCCTGGTAGTCGGTGCGGGAGCGGACCCAGAGCTGCATCGCGCAGCACAGCGCCAGCGTGTAGTCGATGTAGTAGAACGGCGCGCCGTAGATGTGCGGCTTGGCCTGCCAGCGCCCGCCCTTCGCCGGATACGCCAGGTCGCCGTAGTCGGTCCACGGCATGTAGCGCCGTTCCAGCGCCTGCCACATGGCATGGCGCTCGGCTGGGCTGGCGCCGGGGTTGGCGTAAACCTCGTGCTGGAAGTGATCGACGCACACGCCGTAGGGCAGGAAGGCCAGATAGTTGGTCAGCAACATGCGGCCGAACCGGTCGGCTTCCGCGTCACCGACCAGGTTGCCGATGCCGGGCAAGGTCAGGAACTCCAGGCTCATGGAGTTGATCTCCGCCGCTTCCATGGTCGGCCACAGATAGTCGATGCCGGGCTGGCGGCGGCTTTCCCAGTTCTGGAAGGCGTGGCCCATCTCGTGGGTAAAGACGGTGATGTCGTGGGCCGTCCCGTTGAAGTTGGCGAAGATGAACGGCACGCCCACGGTCGGGAACGAGGTGCAGAAGCCGCCGCCCGCCTTGCCCGGGCGGTTCTTGAGGTCCAGGAAGCCGCCCGCGTTCATCAGGCGGTAGAACTCGCCTAAGCGCCCGTCCATGCCGTCGAACATGAGCTGCGCCTGCGCCACCAGGACGTCGTGGTCGCCGGCCGGCTTGGGGTTGCCCGCCGGGTCGACCAGCGCCTCGTCCCAGAAGCGCAGCGTGTCCCAGCCATGCTCCTGCCGCCGCGCCTCCAGCAGGCGGGCGACCAGCGGGACGACATGGGTGGCCACCTCGTCGCGGTAGCGCGCCACGTCCTGCGGGCCATAATCCACCCGGCGCATGCGGCGGTAGCCAAGTGGGGTGTAGCTGGCATGGCCCAGCGTGCCGGCCATGCCGTGGCGCAGGTGCACCAGTTCGTCATACAGGCTGTCCAGCTCCTCGCCATGGGCGGCGAAGAAGCCCCAGCGCGCCTGCTCCGCCCGGTGGCGCACGTCCCGGTCCGCGGCCTCGGCGTAGGGGCCCAGGCCGGCGAGGTTGGTTTGCGTGCCCTCGACCGAGATCTTGGCGGCGGCCAGCAGCGCCGTGTAGCGGGCGCCCAGCCGGCTTTCCTCCTCCAGCGCGGCGGCGATGGCCGGGTCGAAGGTGGTGATGTCGGTCTCCCACAGCCGCACGGCATGCGCGCCGGCCAGCGCCTCGATGCCCGGCGTGGCGAGCAGGCGGCGCTTCATGCCCACCTCGTGCTCGGTGGCGACGGGGGCCAGCGCGTCCGCGTATTCCCGCGCCGCCTTGGCCGCCGCGTCCGCCGTGTCCTGGGCGAAGCGCAGGTGGACCAGGGCGCTCCAGCTATCGACCTCCCGCCGCAGCTGGTCCCAGGACGCCAACGCCGCTGCCGGGTCGGTGTCCAGCATGAGGTGCAGGGCGGCATAGCCGGCGGCCAGGCTGTCCCGCGTCGGGGTGGGGGCGGCGATGTCCGCGAAGCGGAGCGGGGGGTTCGTGTCTGGCATGGCTCATGCCAACCCGCGGAGCCGCACCCTGTCAAGCAAGGCTTGCCACGATCGCCGCAATCCAGCCATAGCCGCGCGATACGATGACGACGCTGTAGCAATTCACCGAACGGCGCTAGGCTTGCCCATGCCCAAGCATGCTGCTGCCCAAGCTTGCTCCTACGCAGAGGATGACCCCAATGCCGACCCCTCCCCTTCGTTTGGAAGACCAGCTCTGCTTCGCGCTCTACGCCGCCACCAACGCCATCACCCGCGCCTACCGGGAGAAGCTGGGCGAGATCGGGCTGACGTACCCGCAATACCTCGTCGTCATGGCGCTGCTGGGCAAGCCGAGCATGACCTCCGGCGAGCTGGCCCGCGCCTTGCGGCTGGACGCCGGCACGCTCACGCCCATGCTCAAGCGGCTGGACGCCGCCGGGCTGATCGAGCGCACCCGGCGCACGGAGGACGAGCGGATCATCGACAACCAGCTGACCGCCCGCGGGCTCGCCCTGCAGCAGGAGATGCAGGACGCCCAGAGCTTCGTCGCGTGCCGGACCGAGCTGCCTGAGCATGACCTGGATGCGCTCCGCCTCGCGCTGCGCGGGCTGACGGACTCGCTCTGCACCGTCCCGGCCAAGGAGACGCAATCCGCTTGAGGCGCGATCCCGCGAGGCATGGCACGGCTTGGCGCTGCCCGCCGTCGAACCCATCTCTCAGCCATGACCGGGCGAGGACAGGTTTCGATGCGGCTTGCGATAGGCGTGGTCCTGCTGGGCGCCGTGCCCGCTGCGGCGCAGCCGGCTCCGGCGCAGCCGCCGCCGCTGCCCCCCGCGCTCGTCCAGCTGATGGCACAGCC
>CAXTTH010000220.1:0-4221 GCA_964247035.1 uncultured Acetobacteraceae bacterium | reverse complement strand
CTCCACCACGCGGCCGGCGTACATGACGATGATCTCGTGCGCGACCTCGCTGACCACGGCGAGGTTGTGGCTGATGAACTGGATCGCCATGCCGATCTCGTCCTGCAAGTCGAGCATCAGGTCCAGGATCTGCGCCTGGATGGTGACGTCGAGCGCGGTGGTGGGCTCGTCGGCGATCAGCAGGGCGGGGCGGCAGGCGAGCGCCATGGCGATCATCGCGCGCTGCCGCATGCCGCCGGAGAGCTGGTGCGGGTAGGCGTCCGCGCGCTCCCTGGGCGAGGTGATGCCGACGGCGGACAGGGTGTCCACGGCCCGCGCGCCGGCCTGCTTCCAGGTGAGGCGCTGGTGCAGCACCATGACCTCGGCGATCTGGCGGCCGACCGGCATTACCGGGTTGAGCGCGGTCATCGGTTCCTGGAACACCATCGCCACGCGCTCGCCGCGGAGATGCCGCCAGGCGGCGGGGGGCTGGCCGAGCATCTCGCGGCCCTCGACCCGGATGGAGCCGGCGACGACGCCGGGCGGCGGCACCAGGCCCATCACCGCCAGCGCCGTCATCGACTTGCCGCAGCCGCTTTCCCCCACCACGCCCAGCGTGCGGCCGGCGGGCACGGCGAAGCCGATGCCGGCCACCACCTGCCGCATCCCGCCGGGCGCGGGGAAGGCGACGGAGAGGTTGTCCACGGCGAGGACGCCGCCCGCCGCATCACTCATCGGCGGACCACTGCTCCGCCCAGCGCGTCGTCGGCGCCTCGTGCCCGGTCGGCTGCACGCCGTGCAGCCAAGTCGGCCAGACATGCGCATCGGCGCCGAAGTTGAGCGGCAACGCCGGTAGCTGGTCGGCATAGATGCGCTGCATGTCGGCCCAGATCGGCGCCCGCTTTGCCGGGTCCAGCTCGCGTTCCAGCGTCTCGATGTCGGCGTCCATCTGCGGGTTGCGGAAATCCGTGTAGTTGGTGCCGCCCCAGTTGTTGGCCGCCGTCGGGACCTGGCCGCTGGACTGGATTTGCCGCGGCGAGGCCTCGACCGGGTTGACCCAGGCGAACAGCACGGCGCCGGGGAAGCTGCGGTGCTTCAGCGTCTCGCCGAACAGGGTGCGCGGCGGCTCGTTCTTGATCGCCGACTCGACGCCGATGCTGCGCCACTCGCTCTGGATCACCTGCTGCTGCAGCTCGCGGAAGCGCACGCCGACGGTGGTGGTGAACTCCACGCTGAGGCGCTGCCCGGCCGTGTCGCGGCGGATGCCGTCCGGGCCGGGCGTCCATCCGGCTTCGGCCAGCAGCGCTGCGGCACGGGCCGGGTCGTGCGGGTAGAGCGGCACGTCGGCGGTGTAGTACGACTCCAGCGGGCTGACGAAGCTGCTGGCGACCGGCACCCGGCCGCCCATGAGCTTGTCCACGATGGCCTGCCGGTCGATGGCCATCAGCAGGGCGCGGCGCACCCGCACGTCCGCCAGCGCCGGGTTGTCCAGTTGCAGGTCGATGTGGGTGTAGGTTTGGTTCGGCTTGTAGGCGTAGGCGAACCGCGCCGGGTATTGCTTCTGCAACGCGAGCACCTGGTCGAGCGTCAGGCCGATGCCCTCGCCGGGCACCACGTCCACGTCGCCGGAGAGCAGGTTGGCTTGCAGCGCGGCGGTGTTGCCGATGGCCTTGATGACGATGCGGTCGAAATAGGGCCGCGTGCCCGTCCAGTGCTCGTTGCGGTCGAGCACGAGCTGGCTGCCCACGTCGTCGGCCGTGATGCGGTACGGCCCGTTGTACAGCCCGGCGTTGGTCGGGTCGCGGTTGTATACGCTGTGCTGGATGTAGTCGCCGGGCTTGGGGTTGGCCTCGTAAACCGGCTGCTCCAGGTGGGCGGGCAGCAGCTCGCCGATCTCGCCGTACTGGTAGAACGGCTCGCTCAGGTGCATCACCGCCGTCTGCGGGTCCAGCACGTCGACGCGGCTCACCCGCTCCCAGGTCTTGGTGTTGGTGAAGCCGCTGTTCGGGTCGCGGCCGATGCGGGCGGTGAAGGCGAGGTCCTCGGCGCCGAGCGGCGCGCCGTCGGCCCAGGTCAGCCCGGGCTTGAAGCGCACCGTCACCGCCATGCCGCCGCCCTCCAGCTTGGCGCCGCCGTTGGCGATGGTGGGCACCTGCGTGCAGAGCAGGCAGGCCAGGTGGCGGTCGGCGTCCCACGTCGTCACCGGGCGGTCGGCGAAGCCCAGGATGTAGAACTTGATGAGGTCGGCATCGACCGCCGGGTTCAGGGTGGAGGGGAACGACGAGACGCCGATGGTGAGGGTGCGATGCGGGGCGGCCACGGCCAGGCCGCACAGCGCCAGCCAGATCAGTGCCGTGCGGATCATGCCGGATGCCAGTTCTCGGCCCAGGTGCTGCTCGGGTCGCCCTGCCCGGTCGGCGTGTAGCCGCGCAGCCAGGGGGGCGTCACGTGCGGATCGGCGCGGAAGAACAGCGGCAGCGCCGGCGCCTGGTCGGCGTAGAGCCGTTGCATGTCGGCCCAGAGCGCCTTCTGCTTGGCCGGGTCCAGCTCGCCCTCGGCGGCCAGGATGTCCGCGTCCATCCTGGGATCGCTGAAGCCGATGTAGTTCGCGCCGCCGTAGTTGTTGGCCGCCGCCGGGATCTGGCTGGCGCCCAGGGTGCGGAGCGGCGTCTCGGTCACGTTGCTGCTCCAGGCGTACATTTCCATTCCCGTGTAGCTGCGGTGCTTCAGCGTGTCGCCGAACAGGGTGCGGGCCGGCTCGTTCTTGATGGTGACGGCCACGCAGGCGTTCTTGAGGTTGGATTGCAGCACCTGCTCCTGCAATTCGCGCAGGCGGTTGCCGGCGGTGGTGCCCAGCTCGAACTGCAGGCGCTCGCCGGCGGCGTTGCGGCAGATGCCGTCCGCGCCCGGCGTCCATCCCGCCTCCGCCAGCAGCGCCTTGGCGGCGGCCGGGTCGTATCTCACCACGGGCACGGCCGGGTCGTAGCCGGGGCTGAGCGGGTTGACCCAGGTGGCGGCGACCGGCTGCGCGCCGCCGAACAGCCGGTCCACCATCGTCTGGCGGTCCAGCGCCAGCAGCAGCGCGCGGCGCACCCGCACGTCCTGCAGGAACGGGTTCTCCCGCTTCAGGTCGATGTGCTCGTAGGTCAGGCTGGGCTTGAACTCGTAGTGGAACTGGCCCGGGTGGGCCTTCTGCAGCGCCAGCGCCTGGTCGATGGTGAGGCCGATGCCCTCGCCGGCCACCATGTCCACGTCGCCGGAGAGCAGGTTGGCCTGCAAGGCGGCGGTGTTCTCGATGTGGCGCAGCACGATGCGCTTGAAGCCGGGCTTCGTGCCGTTCCAGTGCGGGTTCGGCTCCAGCACGATCTGGTTGCCGCTGTCGTAGGCGGCGATCATGTACGGGCCGTCGTACAGCCCCGGGTTGACCGGGGCGCGGTTGTAGTTGGTGCCGTTGATGTAGGCGCCGGGGCTGGCGTCCTTGGCGACCACCGCGCCCTCGACGTGCTCGGGCAGCACCTGGTCCCACTGGGCGAAGTCGGCGCGCACGCGGTCCAGGTGCAGCACGGCGGTCTGGTCGTCCACCACGTCGACGCTGCTGGCGCGGTTCCAGGGGTTCGGGTTGGAGAAGCCGCTGTTCGGGTCGCTGCCCAGCTTCCAGGTGAAGGCGATGTCGCGCGCCGTCACCGGCTGGCCGTCGCCCCATTGCAGGCCGGGCTTGAGCTTGATGGTGACCGCCATGCCCTTGCTGCCGTCCGGGCGGCCTTCGATCCGGGCCAGGCCGTTCTCCAGCGAGGGCAGCTCGGTGCACAACAGGCAGGAGTTGTGCCAAGAGGGGTCGAACGCGGTGACTTGGCGCATGACGAAGGCCATCACGTAGGTGCGGACCACCTGCGGGTCGATGCTGGGCTGCAGGGAGGCGGGGAACTGCGCGATGCCGATGGTCAGGCTGTCATGCGCCGGGTCGGCATGGGCCGCACCGGAGGCGGCGAGCATGAAGGCGAAGGCTAGGGGAAGTCGCATGGGTCCGCCGCTTGCTGTCGGCCCTCACCAATGCGGACGGCGTGGCCCGCCGTCAACGTGGGCAGGCTACCCACCCGGCCGCAGCCATGCGAGTTTGGACCCGGCGAACAACCTGCTTTGCAGGGGCGGGGGAGGAGCATTCATCAGATGAGCCTATCGGTCCTCATGCACGCGCTGGCCGGGCTGGCCGGGCTGGCTGCCGCGTTCGGGGCGCTTCAGGCG
>CAXTTH010000219.1:0-4309 GCA_964247035.1 uncultured Acetobacteraceae bacterium | reverse complement strand
GAGCTGCACGGCTACCACCGCGCCGACGGGCTGTTCGACGTCGAGGCGCGGCTGACCGACACCAAGACGCAGGGCTTCGCCAACGAGGACCGCGGCTGGATCGATCCCGGCGAGCCGCTGCACGGCATGTCGATGCGCATGACGGTCAACGAGGAGATGGAGATCGTGGGCTTCGAGGCCGCCACGGACTACAGCCCCTATCGCATCTGCTCCGAGATCGCTCCCAGCTACGCCAAGCTGGTGGGGCTGCGCATAGGCCCTGGCTTCCTGCGCGCGGTGCAGGAGCGGGTGGGCGGCGTGCACGGCTGCACGCACCTGCGCGAGCTGATGCAGCAGATGGGCACGGTGGCGTTCCAGACGCTGTATCCCGTGCTGATGAAGCGCAAGCAGGCGGCGACGCCGGGCCGGCCAGCGATGTTGAACACGTGCTACGCCTACCGCGAGGATGGGCCGGTGGTGAAGCGGCAGTGGCCGGAGCACCACAAGGCGCCGCAAACCGTCAGCTGAAGCCGAGGCTGCCATGCAGCCCGGCCGCTACGTTCCCACTTCTGTCCAGCCGCCATCGGCGATGATTTCCGCGCCGGTCATGTAGGATGAGTCGCCGCACGCCAAAAAGAGCGCAATCCGCGCGATCTCGTCAGGCGCTGCCATTCGCCCAAGCGGCACCTTGGCTGCGAAGCTGGCCTTCATCGCATCCACCTGCTCGGGCGCTGCCCCTGATTTACCGAAGGTAGGCGTATCGATCGGCCCCGGAGCGATCGCATTGACCCTTATGCCGCGTCCGGCCAGCTCGGCTGCCAGCACCCGCACCATCGAACGCGTGGCCGCCTTGGTCGCAGCATAGACGACGCTGCCTTGCAGGCCGACCCGGTTGCTGATGGAAGTGGTCACGACGATGCTTGCGCCGGCCTGCAAGAACTTGTCGGCGTGCTTCACCGCGAACAACATGCCTTTGACGTTGATGTTGAAAGACTCGTCGAAGAACGCCTCAGATACCTGCTGGAACGGCACGAGCGCGGCGATGCCCGCGTTCAGGAACAGCACGTCGATGCCGCCGAAGGTGCTGCCGACCTCGGCCATCATGGCCTCGGCATCGGCAACCGACCCGGCGTCGGCCCGGATGGCGAGCACGTCCGGTCCCAGCGTGCGCCGAGCCTCCTCCAGCCGTTCCGGGTTCTGCCCGGTGATGGCGACGCGGGCGCCCTCCTGCATGAACAGCTGCGCCGTGGCGTAGCCGATGCCCGTCGTCCCGCCGGTGATGACGGCGCGTTTTCCTTCAAGCCGGCCCATGATGATTCATTCCCTTATGCTGGCTCTGCTAAGCGTCTGCCTCGCCGTGGAAGCGTAGCACCTTGGCGCCGGAGTGCCGGGCGCACGTGTTTGCGAGCATCCCAGCCCGTCAGCTACGCGCTGACCCAACCCGCCTCGATGCCGGAAGCCGTGAACCGGGCGCAGGCGCGGGTCTGACCGCCCTCGGGTTCAAGCCGCAGCACATCGACGCTGCTCAACGAGACCAGGATCACGGCGAACTGCCGGTATTGCTCGTCGGGCGGCAAATGCGGCTGGTCTGCCGGGTCCGTGATCGGGGCGCCTGAGGCAGCCCGCAACCCATAAGGCTTGCGGGCGGCGGGCGGCAGCGCGTCCCACCGGGCGCGGGCGATGTCATCGCCGCGGTGCATCGCGGCAGTTCCCTCGAAGCGCAGCTGCAGGCGGTCGGCGGCGGACCAGGCCAGGAAAGCGACCTGGCCCGCCTGGGCGATGTCGCGCACCTTGCCCGCCCGCGCGTCCGTGTGCATCTCGGCGCAGGCCGGGGACCGTTCGAACCCGCGCAGCACCAGCGTCCGCAGGCCAGGCCGCCCCTCAGGCGACACGGTGGCGAGCTGGACGTTGCGCAGGTCGCCCTTGCGGTTCCGCACCGATCGCTCGAGTGCGGCGAGGCCGGCTTCGATGAAGGCGAGCGCCTGCATCAGCCGCGGTTGCGCAGCAGCCGCGCCTTGTCGCGCTGCCAGTCCTTCGCCGCGGCGGCCTGCCGCTTGTCCGCCTTCTGCTTGCCCTGCCCCAGCCCCAGCAGCACCTTGGCCAGCCCGCGCTCGTTGAAGTGGATGTCCAGCGGCACGATCGAGTAGCCGTCCTTGCTGATGGCGCCCAGCAGCCCGTCGCGCTGCTTCTTCTTGACCAGCAGCTTGCGCGGCGCGCGCGGCTCGAACTTGGAGAGCACGCCGCCCTGGTATTCGGGGATGTAGCAGTTGAACAGCCACATCTCGCCGTCCCGCTCGCCCGCCCAGGCCTCCGTGATGGTGGCGCGGCCGTGGCGCAGGCTTTTCACCTCGGGGCCGCACAGCACGATGCCCGCCTCCACCGTCTGCTTGATGGTGTAGTCGTAGCGCGCCTTGCGGTTCTGCGCCGCCAGCCCGTGGCTGATCAGGCCGGCCTTCTTCTTCTCGGGCATGGCGCTAGTTCAACAGCCCCGCGCCGGTCATCGCGGCGCGCACCTTGGCCCGCGTCTCCTCCGCCACGGGGGCGAGCGGCAGGCGGCAATGCGCGCTGCCGTAGCCCAGCAGGCTGGCGGCGTACTTCACCGGGCCGGGGCTGGTCTCGGCGAACAGCGCGTCATGCAGCGGCAGCAGGCGCTGCTGGATCGCCATCGCCTCCGCCACCCGACCCTCCGTCCAGGCGGCGTGCATGGCGTGGCACAGGGCAGGGGCCACGTTGGCGGTGACGCTGATGCAGCCCTGGCCGCCCGCTGCCAGGAAGGCCAGCGCCGTATGGTCCTCGCCCGACAGCTGCACGAAGCTGGTGCCGCAATGCTGCGTGGTGTGCAGCGGCCGGGTCAGGCTGGCGGTCGCGTCCTTCACGCCGACGATGTTCCGGTGCTGCGCCAGGCGGGCCATGGTCGCAACGGTCATGTCGATCACCGAGCGGGGCGGGATGTTGTAGATGATGATCGGCAAGTCAACCGCGTCCGCGATGGCGGTGTAGTGCAAATACAGGCCTTCCTGCGTCGGCTTGTTGTAGTACGGCGTCACCACCAGCGCTGCGTCCGCCCCCGCTGCTTTGGCGTGCCGCACCAGCGCGATCGCCTCCGCCGTGCTGTTGGACCCGGCGCCCGCGATCACCGGCGCCCGCCCCGCCGCCGCCTCGATGGCGATCTCCACCACCCGGCAGTGCTCGGCATGGGTCAGCGTCGGGCTCTCCCCCGTGGTGCCGACCGGGACCAGGCCCTGGGTGCCCTGCGCCACCTGCCAGTCCACCAAGGCGGCGAACGCGTCCTCGTCCACCGCGCCGTCGGCGCGCATGGGGGTGACGAGGGCAACGAGGGAGCCAGAGAACATGGGCGGGCGGTCCGGACGGAGAGGGGTGAACCTAGGCAAGCGCCGGACCGGCTGCAAGAACGGGGCGCTTTGGGCAACGGGTAAGTTGGAAATCCAGCAGAACCTTGGATAAGAGTTTGCTACTTATAGTGTGTCGCTTGCCGCGGCCTCGCGCGATACACAGAATTATGTCTGGTGAGTTGCGGAACACGCTGGCGGTGAACATGCGCCGGGTGAGATCGCGGCTCAAGTTGTCCCAAGACGAGCTTGCTGCACGCAGCGGTCTGCATCGGACTTACATTGGCGGCATTGAGCGAGCGGAGCGGAACGTCACGCTTTCCACTCTTGAAAAGGTTGCTAAAGCATTGAACGTGAGCCCTTTGTGGCTCCTTGAAGCGAGCAGTAATGACAAGGAAGCCGAAGAACGGGGCACAGCCGAAGGTGGACCGGCGCACCAACCTGACCGATGATCCCGCGGCCATAGCGGCCCGCGAGCGGGTCAAGATGATGATAGACGCAATTCCGCCAGAAAGCTTGGTGGAAGCGATCAAGAAGGCACCAAGTTTACGCGGCATGATCCTTGGCTATATTGCAGAATTGATGTTCGAACGTCGTGTGCCCGAATTTACAGGGTCATCCTATCCGAGCACATAGAATCTCACGACGATCACAACAGAGAAGCCAATAAATCCGATAGGACGGTTACGTACAAGGGGCACCGTTACGGTATCCAACTTAAATCGATGCAGACGAACAGCATTGGACGTAGCGTAGTTACCAGCCTGTTACAAGCCGACGCCCAGAATGATGCCTCGGATCGCCGAGCAGTTAAGCTGAAAGATGGTTCTCTACTTGAAACGACATGCTGTGTCAGAGGTGAATACGATATTTTGGCTGTGCCGCTTTTTCCGTTCACCGGCACATGGGAATTTGCTTACAAACGTAGAGAGTTCTAACCAAAGATATTTCTGACTTTTTCGGCGTAGGTAGCATAGGTT
>CAXTTH010000218.1:0-4328 GCA_964247035.1 uncultured Acetobacteraceae bacterium | reverse complement strand
CACCTGCCACAGCGCCTGCGCCCGGCGGCGTCCTGCGGTCGGGTTGAAGATGACGATGGCAGCGGGACGCCGCAGGTGAGGATTCGCCATCCAGCGACACTACGCGCTGCTATTGCAATAGCATGACAATTTGCGGTCAATCGCGTGACTTCGCCGGCAATGGAAATAACGGATTGTACGTCATCTAACCTTAACTGACGCGACTCCATCCCGCTGCCTAGAAGCATCAGCGTGCTGAGCGACCCCTAGCAGGTGTGGACCGCATGAGCGCCCTCTCAGAATCTGTCCGGCCGACCCGCCATTACCGCGCGATCTTCATCTCGGACTTTCACCTCGGCACCAAGGATTGCCGCAGCGACTTCCTGGCCGACTTCCTCAAGCACAGCAGCAGCCAATACCTCTACCTCGTGGGCGACGTGTTCGACGGCTGGCGGCTGCGCAAGTCCTGGTACTGGAACGCCTCGCACGACGAGGTGCTGCGCCTGATCCTGCACAAGGCCCGCTCCGGCGCCGACATCACCTACATCCCCGGCAATCACGACGAGATGTTCCGCGCCTGGCTGCCGCTCGGCCTGGAGGTCGCCGGCATCCGGCTGCGGCGGGACGCCCAGCACACGACCGCCGACGGCCGCCGCCTGCTGGTCCTGCACGGCGACGAGTTCGACAGCGTGGTGCGCTACTACAAGGTCCTTGCCCTGCTGGGGGACCGCGCCTACGCCACCGCCCTGGTGGTCAACCGCTACTTCAACGCCGTGCGCCGCCGCCTCGGCCACCCATACTGGTCGCTGTCGGCCTGGCTGAAGCGCCGGGTCAAGGAGGCGGTCAAGGCGATCGACCGCTTCGAGGCGGCCCTGGCCGCCGAGGCCCGGCGGCGCGGCTTCGACGGCGTGGTCTGCGGCCACATCCACCACGCCGAGATGCGCGAGGTCGGCGGCGTGCTCTACCTCAACGACGGCGACTGGGTGGAGAGCTGCACCGCCCTGGTGGAGCACGCCGACGGCCGGCTCGAGCTGATTGACTGGGCCGCGCTCAACCGCCTCTCCTTCGCCGCCCCGCGCCAGCCGGCGATCCCCGAACCTGCCTGACTCTCGGCGTATCCTGATCGTCTCGGACGCCTGGCTGCCGCAGGTGAACGGCGTCGTCCGCACCCTGTCCACCGTGGCGGGCGAGCTGGCGGCGATGGGCCACGTGGCCGAGGTGATCGGCCCGGACCGCTTCCGCACCTTGCCCTGCCCCACCTACCCGGACATCCGCCTCTCCCTGCTGCCCCGGCGGCGGCTGGCGCGCCTAATCGAGGCGTTCCGCCCGGACGCGCTGCACCTCTCCACCGAAGGCCCGCTCGGCCTGGCTGCCCGGGCGCTGGCGCGGCGTCGCGGCTGGCGCTTCACCACGGCGTTCCACACCCGCTTCGCCGAATACCTGCACGCCCGCACCCGGCTGCCCGTCTCGCTGAGCTACGCCTGGCTGCGCTGGTTCCACGCCGCCGGCGCCGGCCTCATGGTGGCGACGTCGAGCATGCGGCAGGAGCTGGCCAGCCGCGGCTTCCGCAATCTCCGCCCCTGGTCGCGCGGGGTGGACCTGGCGCTGTTCCAGCCCGAGCCGCGCCAGGATTGGGACTGTCCCCGCCCGGTGTTCGCCTACGTCGGCCGGGTCGCGGTCGAGAAGAACATCGCCGCCTTCCTGTCCCTGGACCTGCCCGGCTCCAAGGTGGTGGTGGGCGACGGCCCGGCGCGCCCCTTGTTGCAGCGCCGCTTCCCGGCCGCGCACTTCCTCGGCATGAAGCACGGCGCGCCGCTGGCCGCCGCGTTCGCCGGGGCGGACGTGTCCGTGTTCCCGTCATTGACCGACACGTTCGGCCTGGTGGTGCTGGAAAGCCTCGCCTGCGGCACCCCCGTCGCCGCCTTCCCCGTCACCGGCCCGCAGGACATCCTGGCCGGCGGTGGACCCGGCATCGGCGTCACCGACCCGGACTTGCGCACGGCGGCCTTGCGCGCGCTCGCCACCGGGGACCGGGCCGCCTGCCGCGCGTATGCGGAGCGGTTCTCCTGGCGGGCCTGCGCGGAGGCGTTCCTGGACAACCTGGTGCCAATCACCGAGCGTGCAGAATGCTGCTTTGCACCCGAAAGAGGATAGAATTCCTTCCTCCAAAACGGGGCGGTGCACTGTTTCGGCAAGACTATCCTTGTCGAACTGATGCTGCTCGTCAGGGTCACGGCTAAGCGCAGCCTGGTGTAGGCAAGCAAAAGGGCACCGGGTTACCCTGGCACCCTTTGTACATGTTGAGGGCGGCCCGTGCTAGAGCGTGATGACATTTGGCTGCTTCGCCAAATGTCTGAATCACCCTCTCAAATCAAGCGAGGGCGGGATGGCTGAGCGGACGCGATGTCATCTCGCCCTAGAACGGCATTCAGGTTATCGCTTCCTTGGATGCGCGTAACCGACGCCAAGACCGCACTTCATTGAAAACCCAAAGGCATGCGCCAATTAGCCCCGCCACGGCCCCTGCATCGACGTCCAGTCGCCAGGCGCTGATCGTGGCCGAAGTGATAATGCCTGCTGCCGGCCAACGAAAATCAGATGGGTAAACACTTTTTTTGTGGGGGCTTTTTCGAGCTTCCAGTGCTTGAAGTAGCAGCACGCTAACTGAAACCAGCATTGCCGTTTGGTTGGCTGAGACGGCATAAGGGACAGGCCAAAGCAAGGCATCGGTCAAAGACAGGCCGACGATCGCCACAAAGCAGGCTTCCCAAAGCTTGACATGCCAGAAACCATGGTGCCTCTGGATCATGCCGACCATTCCTTCGGTTTTAG
The DNA here is from genome assembly GCA_964247035.1 of uncultured Acetobacteraceae bacterium. Taxonomy (GTDB): domain Bacteria; phylum Pseudomonadota; class Alphaproteobacteria; order Acetobacterales; family Acetobacteraceae; genus LMUY01. Next base: position 1,517 of record CAXTTH010000218.1, on the reverse strand, counting down.
CAGACGATGGCGGTCAAGCATGCGCTGGGAGGGTGAAGATTGGCTGGCCACTTGCGCTCGTGGTGAACATGCCCCCAATTGAAGCAAGTGGGTGGGAAGTGGCACCGAAAAGCCCTACGGCTTGACTATATCCTGATACTTGGGGCTTTTCGGCATACATGCCAGCGATAGCACGGCCCAGTTGGGCGGCAACCCGCCCTGCCTCGTTCAGAAATGTCTGCGTGTTGGCGTCTTGGGGGATGAAGTAGCCTGGTCCCGGCTTGGCACCTTCCGCTTTTACGACGTCGCCGGCTAGCCTATCTACGATTCCACCGACAACGGCAATACCACCCAAAACGCCCGCCACCTCGGGCGCAGCAGCTATCATGGCCAGGCCCCCTGCGGCTCCCATGACTGTGAGCACCATGTCTGCGCCTGGGCTGCTTGCAATTTCTGCGGCCCCAACCGCGGGGTTGCCCCTGGCGGCGTGATGTCCGCAGCCCAGATGCGGGGCTTGCAATTTCTGCGGCCCCAACCGCGGGGTTGCCCCCGGCATTGGCAGGCGCAGCCGCGGCTATTACTTGGGCCTTTTGCTCTATGTACTGCACGGGGGCGGCGAGATTGCCTCCGTCGATGGCCTGCGCGCATGCGTACTGCGCATAAGCGGGGTCGCCTCCTATCGAATTGGTGGTGTTAAGTTGGTCCGCCAGGCTTAGGTTGCTGTCATAGCCGCCAAAGTTGCCTGGGTCGCCTTGGTAGCCGGTGTATTGGTCTGAGCCCAAGCCGCCATCAAAGTAGTATCCGCCTGGGGTGTTTTCTGGTGAGTACAAGATGGTGTAATTTGGTCCGAAGTTGTGGTCGAAAACATCAGGGGAAACAGTCGGCGTAATGTCGCCACCAGAGCCGGTGTCCTCTAACGGCATATCCTACCTATTCCGCTGGCCGCCGGGGTTCCGGCTGGCAGGAACGTCGTGGGTGCCCCGGACGCCACCGACGCCGGCGTGATCGCCGCCGTCGCCATCGACCGGTCGCCGCTCAGCAGGTTGGTTTCGCTCGCATCCATCACGCTGGCCATTCGTCCGTCCCCTGGTTTGTTTGTAGCTATACGACGGTATGGCCTCGATAAACTGCGAGTCAACAAAAGTCGTTAACAGTTTGGCAAGGCAAGGCGATCGGCCCCGTCCCGCTCGCACGCTATAATTTGTGCAGCTTGGAGATCTCAACAGCGACCGCGCCGCTCTCCAGTAACACTAAAATCAGGTGTCCAGAGTACAGCCATCCTCTGATGGGGCTTGGGGCGGAGTGGGCCAAGGTTCCTCTCGCCTTTTGTCAGGCGAGTGGAATGCGCACGGAGGGGAAGCCCCAACCTGCGCCGTAATCTCTCCCGCATCCGGCATGCTCCGCTGGCTCCCCCGCCGGGTGCACGCCAGCCCCGCCGCCGCATTAGCCCGGCGCAGCCCGTCCGCCAAGCTGTCGCCCCGGTGCAGCGCCGCCGCCAGCACGCCCACGAAGCAGTCCCCGGCGGCCGTGCTGTCCAC
>CAXTTH010000217.1:0-4352 GCA_964247035.1 uncultured Acetobacteraceae bacterium | reverse complement strand
GGCGCAGCCCCGCGCCGCGACGCCGGGGCGCAGCACGGCCATCGGGGGGGTGGCGGCGGGCAGCGCCTCCAGCACGACGCGCACCGCGTGGGGCAGGCCGCGCAGGCTGCGCAGCTTGGCCTTGTAGGCGTGCAGGCGGGCGGCGGTGGGCAGCGTGCCGTGCACCAGCAGGTGGGCGATCTCCTCGAACTCGCAGGTTTGCGCGATCTCCAGGATGTCGTAGCCGCGGTAGTGCAGGTCGTTGCCGGTGCGGCCGACGGTGCACAGCGCGGTGTTGCCGGCGGCGACGCCGGAGAGGGCGACGGATTTCTTGGGCTTGGGGGCTTCGGACATTGGTGGCTTCCTCTGAAGTAAGGCCAGGGCTCTGCCCTGGACCCGCCAAAGGACGGGGTCCTTTGAAAACCTGTTGATGGGGGGCAGCGTCCCTCAAAAAATCCCTGGGTTCGCCTCCGCCAGCGTGCCGTTCGGCACGGCGACGTTCAGCCGGTGCAGCTCGCCGGCCGGCAGGTTCGCCACGTCCTGCGCCGCCTCCAGGAAGCGCGCCGCCTCGCGCGGGGTGATCAACCCCTCGGTCATGACGTTGAACTTGCCGACGTAGTCCTCGCGGCCCCAGGGTGTTGCGCCCAGCGGGTGGGCGTTGGCGATCGCCAGCTCGTCCTCGATCACGCGGCCATCCTTCATCACCACCTCGACCCGTGCGCCGAACGCCAGCCGGTTCGGGTCGCGCGAGTGGTAGCGCTCGGTCCATGCCGGGTCCTCCTGGGTCTCGACCTTGCGCCACAGCTCGACCGTGTCCTTCCGGGCGGCGCGCTTGGGGGCGTAGCTGTCCACGTGGTGCCAGGCGCCGTCCTGCAAGGCGACGGCGAAGATGTACATGATGGAGTGGTCCAGCGTCTCGCGGCTGGCCTTGGGGTCCATCTTCTGCGGGTCGTTGGCGCCGGTGCCGATGACGTTGTGGGTGTGGTGGCTGGTGTGGATGACGATGCGCTCGATCTTGCGGGTGTCGCCCACGTGGGGGCGCATGCGGAAGGCGAGGTCGATCAGCGCCTGGCTCTGGTACTCGGCGGAGTGCTCCTTGGTGTAGCTGTCCAGGATGGCGCGCTTCGGCTCCTTGGGGCCGGGCAGCGGCACGGCGTAGGTGGCGTCCTTGCCGTCCAGCAGCCAGGCGATGACGCTGTCCTCGCCCTCGTACACCGGGCTCGGCGCGCCCTCCCCGCGCATCGCCCGGTCCACCGCCTCGATGGCGAGCTTGCCGGCGTGGGCGGGGGCGAACGCCTTCCAGGAGCTGATCTCGCCCTTGCGGGACTGCCGCGTGGTGAAGCTCACGTGCACCGCCTGCTGCACCGCCTGGTAGATCACCTCCGGCTTGAGGCCCAGCAGCGCGCCGCGGCCGGCGGCCTGCGCCGGGCAGAGATGGGCGATGTGGTCGATCTTGTGCTCGTGCAGGCACATGGCGCGCACCAGGTCGATCTGGATCTCGTAGCCGGTGGCCAGGCCGCGGATGAGGTCTGCGCCGGAGCGGTCCATCGCTTGGGCCACGGCGAGGATGGGCGGGATGTTGTCGCCGGGGTGGGAGTAGTCGGCGGCGAGGAAGGTGTCGTGCATGTCCAGCTCGCGCACCGCGGCGCCGTTGGCCCAGGCCGCCCATTCCGGGCTGAACCGCTTGGCGGAGGGCACGCCGAAGATGGTTGCGCCGCCCTTCCGCGGATGGCCCATCGCCATGCCGCGGGCCGAGGTGGGGGCGGCGCGGTTGACCGAGGCGATGGCGACGGCGGCGTTGTCGACGATGCGGTTGGCGATCATCTCCGCCACGTCCGGCTGCACCCGCACCTTGTCGGCGGCGACGGCGGCGATCTTCCAGGCCAGCTGGTCCTCGCGCCGGAGCACGTCTTTGGAGGGGTGGACACGGACGTCGTGGTTCAGCATTGCGAGAGTCTTCCTGTGATTGCGGGCCCGATCGGCGCTATCGAGCGTTCGTAGGAGCGGCCGGCTTCATGGGCAAGCCGCGGGAACAGGAGATTGCCATGCAGAGCGCCGCACCCGACACGATCGACTTCGCCGAAGCCTTTGCCGCCCTCGCGCGGGAGGCAGCCCCCCAGGGCACTGGCGAGAGCGCCGTGCAGATGGCCGGGCAGAGCATCCGGCTGCTCGCCTTTGCCGGCGTCGGCGGCTGGCACCGCCACGATGCGGCGGAGGAGACGGTGATCGTGTGGTCCGGCGTGTTCGACGTCGAGTGCCGGGACCGCACGGTGCGGCTCGGGGCCGGCCAATGCACGGTGATCGGCCGCGGGCAGGAGCACCGGGGCGTTTCGGCGGGCGGGGCGCAGGTGGTGCTGGTGCGGGCGGCCTAGCTTGATCGCGCGAGGCGGGGCACGACATACTTCCGCCAACGCCGCAGCAGCCTTCATGGCGCGCCCAAAAGGTCGCGCGCGGGGGCGGAATGGCGTATGCTGCATGCCGAAGCTGAGGACGATGCCATGCCAGACAGCAACACCCCGATCCGGTGGCAGCCAGACCGGTCTCCGCAGGCGACGCCGTGGCCGACGCCATCCCTGCCGGTGGCGCTGCTGCGCGGCGCGCGGGGCCTGTGCCCGGCCTGCGGGCAGACCCGCGCGTTCAAGGGCTACCTGCGGGTGGTGCCGCAATGCGCCGCATGCGGCGCGCCGCTGGGCGAGGTCCGCGCGGACGACGCGCCGCCGTATTTCACCGTGTTCATCGTGGCGCACGTCGTGGTGGGGGCGATGTTCGCCACCTACCAGGCCTACGACCCGCCGTTCTGGGTGCAGGCCGCCATCTGGCTGCCCGCCACCGTCATCCTGTCCCTCGCGCTGCTGCGCCCCATCAAGGGCGCCACCCTTGGGCTGCTGCTCAAGCTCGGCCTGATGAAGCCCGCCGAGGAGTGAGCGAGCCCACCATGGCGGCCCGCGACCGGGCGGCCGACAGCATCCAGCGCGTCGTGCTGGACGGCGAGGCGCTGACCCGGCTCTCCCCCCTCCAGGAAGCCGACCGCGCGCATGCCACGTCGGACCTGGCGACCGACAGCCGCTTTTCCTTGCAGCAGCATCCCGGCCCCTACGTGCTGCATCTGTCGGTGCAGGAAGGCCGGCTGGTGTTCGACGTGCGGGCGGCAGACGACACAGCGCTGCAGGCGGTGGTGCTGGCGCTGGGGCCGTTCCGCAGCCTCATCAAGGACTACCAGATGCTGCTGGACAGCCACGCGATGGCGGTGGAGGAAGGCCGGGCCGAGCGCATCCAGGCGATCGACATGGGCCGGCGCGGCCTGCACAACGAGGGGGCGGCGCTGCTGACGGAGCGGCTGGGCGGCAAGGCCAGCATCGACTTCGCCACCGCGCGCCGGCTGTTCACCCTCGTCTGCGTGCTGCACCAGAGAATCTGACGTGAAGATCGACGGCACGCCGTACCGCTGCGTCTGGCTGGAGCCCTCCGATGGCTGGTCGGTGCGCATCATCGACCAGACAAAGCTGCCCTGGTCGCTTGACTTCCTGCGGCTGACCACGGTGGCCGAGGCGGCGCACGCCATCCGCACCATGCAGGTGCGCGGCGCGCCGCTGATCGGCGCGGTGGCGGCATACGGGCTGGCGCTGGCGGTGCGGGCGGACGCCGGGTCCGAGGCGATGGAGCGGGCGGCGGAGCACCTCAACGCGCAGCGGCCGACGGCGGTGAACCTGCGCTGGGCCACCGAGCGGATGCTGACCCGGCTGCGCAACACGGCCCATGCCGAGCGGGTGCGGGCGGCGTACGAGGAGGCCGGGCTGATCGCCGAGGAGGACGTGGCGCAGAACCATGCCATCGGCGAACACGGCGCCGGGTTGATCCGCGAGGCGCACGAGCGCACCGGCCGCCCCGCCCGGGTGCTGACGCACTGCAACGCCGGCTGGCTCGCCACGGTGGATTGGGGCACGGCGCTGGCGCCGGTGTACGCCGCCTGGGAGGACCGGGTGCCGGTGGAGGTGTGGGTGGACGAGACCCGGCCGCGCAACCAGGGCGCCTTCCTCACCGCGTGGGAGCTGGGGCGGCACGGCGTGCCGCACACGGTGATCGCGGACAACGCCGGCGGGCACCTGATGCAGCGCGGCGAGGTGGACCTGGTGATCGTCGGCACCGACCGGGTGACGCGCACCGGGGACGTGGCCAACAAGATCGGCACCTACCTGAAGGCGCTGGCGGCGCAGGACAACGCGGTGCCGTTCTGGGTCGCCTGCCCCTCCTCCACCATCGACTGGGCGGTGAGCGACGGGCTGGCGGAGATCGAGATCGAGCAGCGGGACGCGAGCGAGGTCACCACCGTCACCGGGCGCGGGCTGGACGGCAAGGTGGCGACGGTGCGGACC
>CAXTTH010000216.1:0-4354 GCA_964247035.1 uncultured Acetobacteraceae bacterium | reverse complement strand
CCTTCTAGCAGGGGCCGCCGCCGGCCAGGATGCTTGGCTGGCGCGGTCCTGCTATGGCACACTGACCTGGGACAGGGAGGCTCTGCTCATGCAGACTCGGATCGCGACGGCGCTCGGCTTGGGGGCCGCTTGCCTCGCCACGGCGGCGACGGCGCAAACGCAGCCGCACTCGTTGCAGGAGGCGCTGGTCGCCGCCTACAGCTCCAACCCCACCCTGCTCGCCGCCCGCGCCGCCCTGCGTGCCGTGGACGAGGGCGTGCCGCAGGCGCTGGCAGGCTGGCGTCCGGTGGTGTCGTTCACCGGCGAGTATGGCGGCCAGAACGCCGCCATCAGCGGCAACCCGGCGGGAGCCAGCGGCGGGAACGCCCCGTTCGTGCAGGACACCAAGCCGCTTTACCAGGCCCAGGCGACGATCAACCAGCCGCTCTACCGTGGCGGACGGACCGAGGCCACCACCCATTCAGCCGAGAATCGCGTGCTCAGCCAGCGCGGCCGGCTGATCGCCACCGAGCAGCTGGTGTTCACCAACGTCATCACCGACTACGTCAACGTCATCCAGACCGGCCAATTGCTGCAACTGGACGTCAACCAGGAAGAGGTGCTCAACCGCCAGCTGCAGGCCACCAACGACCGGTTCCGCGTCGGCGAGATTACCCGGACGGACGTGGCGCAGGCGGAGGCGGCGCTTGCGGGCGCCCGCTCCACCCGGCAGACGGCGGAAGGCAACGTGCAGACCGCGCGCGCCGCCTTCCAGCGGGACGTGGGCTTCCTGCCCGACCGGCTGGTGGTGCCGCAGCCCCTGGCGGTGACGGTCAAGAGCGCCGTCGACGCCTCCCGCATCGCGGGCGCCAACAACCCGACCTTGATCTACACCATGTTCGATGCCGCGGCCTCCAAGGATGCCGTAGACGTCGCCTTCTCGGCGCTCCTGCCATCGGTCAGCGCGATCGGCACGGCCTTTACGACGAACAACGTCACGTCCGCGTTCGCCACCAAGGGCGTCTCGGGCGTGGTGTCGGCGACGATACCGATCTACCAGGGCGGCGCGGAATACTCCGCCGTGCGCCAGGCCCGGCAGAGCGAGCAGCAGGCCCGCAAGACCGTGGACGACACCCGCCGCCAGGTGATCCAGTCCGCGCTGTCCTCCTGGGAGCAGCTGGTCGCGGCCCGCGCCGCCATCGAGAGCACCCGGTCGGCCGTCCGCGCCAACGAGATCGCGCTCGAGGGCACCCAGCGCGAGGCTATCGTCGGCTCCCGCACCACGCTGGACGTGCTGAACGCCGAGCAGGCGCTGCTGCAATCCCGCTCCACCCTGGTGCAGAATCTGGCAACGCTGGTCACGTCCTCCTACGGCGTCGCCGCCGCCATCGGCCGGCTGACGGCGCGGGACCTGAACCTGAACGTGCCGATCTACAACGACACCGCCTACTACACCGCCGTGCACGACCGGCTGTTCGGCACCGGCGACTACGCCCTCAGCCAGCCGGGCCGCTGAGATGAGCGGCAACACGGCGCATGGCGGGCCTGGGCATCCAGCCGAGGGGCCGGATGCCGGCGGGGTCGATCCATCCATGGAGGACATCCTGGCCTCCATCCGGCGCATCCTGAACGAGGACGAGCAGCCGGCCGCCCCGCCGGCGGCGCCGGACGCGCCGCCCGCCGCCGCGGAGCACGAGGGAGTGCTCATGCTGAACGAAGCCATGCTCGTTCCGGCGCCTGCCGAGGCGGCTTCGCAGCCCGTGCCCGAGCCGGCCAGGCCTGCGGCCCCGGCCGCGTCAGGCAACTTGCTGGACCCGGGCAGCGCTGCGGCGGCCAAGTCCGCCATGGGCAGCTTGTTGCGCACCCTGTCCAGCGAACGGACCGCGCAGGTGAACCGCGGCGGCGTCACGATCGAGGACCTGGTGCGGGAGGAAGTGCGTCCGCTGCTGAAATCCTGGCTCGACCAGCACCTGCCGCCGTTGGTGGAACGGATGGTGCGCCAAGAGATCGAGCGGCTAACCGGGCCTACGGCGTCGTAAAGGCCAGGTCGGGGCGTCGCCCCGAACCCCACCAGAGGACAGGGTCCTCTGGACACCTGATTACAGTATCAGGGGTCAAGGGGACCTTGTCCCCTTGCGGGTGCAGGGCAGCGCCCTGCAAAGCGGGCGGTGGAGGTTTCGCCGCAGCCTGCTAAAACCAAGCCATGCTGGAAAAGTCCTTCGACCCCGCCGCCGCCGAAGCCACGCTCTACGCGGCCTGGGAGGGCAGCGGTGCGTTCGCGGCCCGGCCGGGCAGCGACGCTGCGCCGTTCACCATCATGATCCCGCCGCCCAACGTCACCGGGGCGCTGCACGTCGGCCACGCGCTCGACAACACCCTGCAGGACGTGCTGATCCGCTGGCGGCGGATGCAGGGGCGGGACGCGCTGTGGCAGCCCGGCACCGACCACGCCGGCATCGCGACGCAAATGGTGGTGGAGCGTCAGTTGGCCGCTGCCGGCACGACGCGGCAGGACCTGGGCCGTGACGAGTTCATCCGCCGGGTTTGGTCCTGGAAGGCGGAGTCCGGCGGCGCCATCACCGGGCAACTGCGCCGGCTCGGCTCGTCGCTGGACTGGGCGCGCGAACGCTTCACCATGGACGCCGGGCTGTCCGACGCCGTGCGGGAGGTGTTCGTCACCCTGCACCGCCAGGGCCTGATCTACCGTGACCGCCGGCTGGTGAACTGGGATCCCAAGTTCCAGACCGCGATCTCCGACCTCGAGGTGGAGAGCCGCGAGGTGAAAGGCACGCTGTGGTCGATCCGCTATCCTGTGGAGGGTACGGAGGGATGGATCATCGTCGCCACTACCCGGCCGGAGACGATGCTGGGGGACACGGCCATCGCGGTGCACCCCGGCGATGCACGCTTCGCCGCCCTGGTGGGCCGCCACGCGGTGACGCCGCTGACGGGCCGCCGCATTCCCATCATCGCCGACGAGTATTCGGACCCGGAGAAGGGCACCGGCGCGGTCAAGATCACCCCGGCGCATGACTTCAACGACTTCGCGGTGGGCCGCCGCCACGGCCTGCCGATGCCGTCCGTGCTGGACAGCCAGGGCCGCATCATGCTGACGGAACTGGAACTGGCCGCGGTGCCCGGCCTCGCCGACCCAGCCTGGACCGCCGGGCTGGCCGGGCAGGACCGGGCCGTCGCGCGCAAGGCGATCGTGGCCGAGCTGGAGCGGCTGGGCTTGCTGGAAGCCGCCGAGCCGAACGTGCATCAGGTGCCGCATGGCGATCGGTCGGACGCGGTGATCGAGCCGCTGCTGACCACTCAGTGGTATGCGGACGCCAAGACGCTCGCCGGGCCTGCCATCGCGGCAGTGGAGAGCGGGCGCATCCGGTTTGCGCCGCAGCAATGGGAGAACACGTTCTTCGCCTGGATGCGCGACATCCAGCCGTGGTGCATCAGCCGGCAGCTCTGGTGGGGCCACCGCATCCCCGCCTGGTACGGGCCGGACGGTGCGGTGTTCGTGGCCCATAGCCAGGCCGAGGCAGCAGCGGCGGCGCGCGCGCACTACGGCCGGGACGAGACGCTGGTGCAGGACGAGGACGTGCTGGACACCTGGTTCAGCTCCGCGCTCTGGCCGTTCTCCACCCTCGGCTGGCCGGAGCGCAACGCCGACGTGGCGCGTTACTATCCGGGCGACGTGCTCGTCACGAGCTTTGACATCATCTTCTTCTGGGTTGCCCGGATGATGATGATGGGACTGCATTTCATGGGCGACGTGCCGTTCCGCACCGTGGTCATCCACGGTCTCGTGCGCGACGAGCGCGGTCAGAAGATGAGCAAGTCCAAAGGCAACGTGATCGACCCGCTGCCGATGATCGACCAGTATGGCGCCGACGCGCTGCGCTTCGCCATCTGCGCCCTGACCGGCCCCGGCCGCGACATCAAGCTCGGCCCGGCGCGGGTGGAGGAATACCGCCGCTTCGTCACCAAGCTGTGGAACGCAGCGCGGCTGTGCGAGCTGAACGGCGTGCGCCCTGACCCGGCGTTCGACCCGGCCGCCGTGCAAGGCCCGCTCGCCCGCTGGGTGCTGGACGCGGCGGGCGCAGCCGTGGCGGAGGCGAATGCGGCGCTGGAGGCGTTCCGCTTCGACGAGTATGCCGCCGCCTGCTATCGTTTTGCTTGGAACGTGTTCTGCGACTGGTTCCTGGAGTTCGCCAAGCGGTCCCTCGCCGCCGACGCCGAGCTGCGCGCCGCCGCCGCCCACGTGCTGGGGGTGCTGCTGCGGCTGCTGCACCCGGCGATGCCGTTCGTCACCGCCACGCTGTGGGGCGAGTTCGGCTTCGGCGAGGCTGCAGGGCTGATCCGTGCGCCCTGGCCGGAG
>CAXTTH010000215.1:0-4395 GCA_964247035.1 uncultured Acetobacteraceae bacterium | reverse complement strand
CTCCGCGGTGGCCGCCTACCGCCGCCACGTCGGCCCCCTCGCCCCCCTGCCCCCGGTGGACGCCTGGAGCACGCGGATCGACCTGTCCGCCGCCATCGACGGCATCGACGACGCCCGCCTCCGCGCCCGGATCGAGCGCCGCCTGGGCAAGGTGGTGGCCAGCGGCAGCGCCCAGTTCGGCCTGGTGGAGCAGACCCGCACCGGCTGGCGCATCCGCGACAAGCTGCCCTTCGTGCACCACCTGGAGGCGCACCAGCTGCCGGCCCGGCGCGCCTTCGAGTCGTATGCCGCCAGCTTGCAGGAGGACCGCCGGGTGCTGCTGGCGCGCTACAAGCTGGCCGACGTGGCGTTCAAGGTGGTGGGCGTCGGCAGCGTCGGCACCTTCTGCGCCATCGGCCTGCTGGTCTCGCAGGGCGGCGCGCCGCTGCTGCTGCAGATCAAGCAGGCGCAGGAATCGGTGCTGGCGCCCCACGCCGGGGCGTCCGATTACAAGAACCAGGGTGAGCGCGTGGTGACAGGCCAGCGCATGATGCAGGCGGCGACCGACGTGTTCCTCGGCTGGACGGGCAAGCCGCTGGGCGGGCGGGATTTCTACGTCCGCCGCCTGAAGGACTCCCACCTGGCGCAGATCGGCACGATGATCCAGGAGGCGCTGCCGTTCTACGCCGTGCTGTGCGGCGTGACCCTGGCCCGCGCCCACGCCCGCGCAGGCGACGCGGCGGCGATCGCCGGCTACCTGGGCCAGGGGGCAGTGTTCGACGAGGCGGTGGGCGAGTTCGCGATGGCCTATGCGGACCAGACGGAGCGGGATTGGCGCAGCTTCTTGGACGCGATCAGCGCGGGGCGGATCGTGGCGAGGGAGGGGTGAGGGATCACACAGTGAATGTGCAGATGACAGCCAGTGGTGAAGTGCGGATATTCGGCATGGTCTTAAGGCGCCTGGTCGGGCTAAAATCCTGATATGGACCAATTCGCTATCTCAAGCGATGCTCTTAAGAAAGCTGTGTCAGGCAAGGCGGCAGTTTGCCTGAGGTCTTTTCGCGTCGCGGTTGAGCGAGCGTTCCCAGGCCAAATCGAGAGCGTTGTTCTCTTTGGGTCCAGGGCCAGAGGTACAGCCAAATCCACTAGCGACTACGATGTCGCAGTGCTGTTTGGTAACGGTAAGCCACCATCGCGACTAGGCCATTCGTTATCTGACCTTGCCTTCCCATACGTTCGTGCAGGCATTCCGATTCGGCCAATTGCGTTGGCCAAAAAGTCAGTTAGCCTGGAGTCTCTAGTACCTATCGCCCGAAATGTCGCTCGCGATAGTATCGTAATCTCTTGACGTTTATCAGCGCTGCTGCCGATGGCCCGTGGTATCAAACAACCTCCAAAGAAGAAGCATACCGTTAAAGCGCGGGCTACTCCCGTCGTTGCATTGTCGGCGACTGAAAGGGAGTTTCGCGCTCAGGAAGTAACACAGAAGTCGCAAATTCATTTGAGCGAGGCTAAAGCAATCGCTGCATGGGGCAACGCACCAAACGCTGCAATTCACTCAGCTTACTACTGCATGCATTTTTGCGCGGTTGCAGCCCTTTATCGAGCAGGTGGCGTCGGAAAGCACAAGGATGTTCCGCAAAGCCATGAACATGTTCTCTTGCATTATATCAAGATGTCTGAGACTGTTGACGACGATTACATAAAGTCCTCAGGACTGCTTCTGAACCGCGCTCGCGACGACCGAATGAGAGCAGACTATTTTGCAGTGGAGAGAGCTGATCCAGAGCAGGCCACCGAAGCAGCGGACGTCGCTGAGCGGTTTTTGGCAATTTGGCAGAACAGGTGGGCCCGGCTAGCCGCCTGACCTCAAGGTCCGCAACAACATGCAAATCAACTCTAACGAAGTCTAAGGTTCAGAACCTCGCACGCCGTCCGTTTAGTGTCGAGCGCAGTTATCCAGTAAACTATCATAGCTGACATCCCATCAATGCTCCTTCAAAATCTGGCTCAAAAACCCTCGCAACCGCTCCGTCCGCGGCCGCTCAAACACCTCCCCCGGCGGACCCGCCTCCACGATCTCCCCACGGTCCATGAACACCACCCGGTCCGCCACCTTGCGCGCAAACCCCATCTCGTGCGTCACGCACACCATCGTCATGCCGGTCTCCGCCAGCCCCACCATCGTGTCCAGCACCTCCTTGATCATCTCCGGGTCCAGCGCCGAGGTCGGCTCGTCGAACAGCATGATCTTCGGCTTCATGCACAGCGCCCGCGCGATCGCCACCCGCTGCTGCTGCCCGCCCGACAACTGCCCCGGATACTTCCCCGCCTGCTCCGGAATCTTGACCCGGCGCAGATAGCCCATCGCCAGCTCCTCCGCCTCCGCGCGGGGCATCTTGCGCACCCAGATCGGCGCCAGCGTGCAGTTCTCCAGGATGGTCAGGTGCGGGAACAGGTTGAACGACTGGAACACCATGCCGACCTCGCGGCGTACCGCGTCCAGCGCCCGCAAATCGTCGGTCAGCTCCGTGCCGTCCACCAGGATCTGCCCCTCCTGGTGCGACTCCAGCCGGTTGATGCAGCGGATCATGGTCGACTTGCCGGAGCCGGACGGCCCGCACACCACCACCCGCTCGCCCTGCCCCACCGTCAGCGACACGTCCCGCAGCACGTGCATCGGGCCATACCACTTGTTCACCCGGTCCAGCACGATCGCCGGCCCAGCGCTCACCGGCCCAACGCTTACTGGCCCGGCGCTCATCGGCTGCGCCCGCGGGAGAACTCGCGCTCCAGCCCGCGCGAGTAGCGCGCCATGGTGGCGCAGAACGCGAAGTAGATCGCCGCCAGCACCAAGTAAACCTCGGTGGAGTACGCCGCCCAGGCCGGCTCGCTGAGCGCGATCTTGCCGGCGGACAGCAGGTCGAACAGGCCGATGATCAGCACCAGGCTGGTGTCCTTGAAGAAGCCGATGAAGGTGTTGACCAGCGGCGGGATCACCAGCCGCAGCGCCTGCGGCAGCACGACCAGCCGCATCTTGCGCCAGTACGACAGCCCGAGCGCGTCCGCCGCCTCGTACTGCCCCTTGGGCAGCGCCTGCAAGCCGCCCCGCACCACCTCGGCCAAGTACGCGGCGGCGAACAGGATGATGGCGATCTGCGCGCGCAGCAGCTTGTCCACGTCCATGCCCTCGGGGAGGAACAGCGGGAACATCACGCTGGCCATGAACAGCAGGGTGATCAGCGGCACCCCGCGGATCAGCTCCACGTACAGCACGCACAGCACCCGCACGGCCGGCAGTTGCGTCGAGCGGCGGCCCAGCGCCACCAGCACGGCCAGCGGAAAGGCGAACGCCAGCCCGAACGTCGCCAGGATCAGCGTCAGCGGCAGCCCGCCCCACTCGTCCTGCGGCACGAACGCCAGCCCCAGCACGCCGCCCCACATCAGCACGCCGATCGCGGCCAGCGTGCCGACCCAAACCAGCGCCAGCTCCCGCCGCCAGGCTCGCCGCCAGGCGGAGGCGGCATACAGCCCGATGAACAGCGCCACCACCGCGGCCGGCCGCCACTGCTCCGCGAACGGGTAGCGCCCGAACAGGATGAAACGGTACTTGTCGCCGATCACCGCCCAGCACGCCCCCACCCCCTGCGCCGCCCGGCAAGCATTGGTGTCCGGCCACCACCGCCCACCCGACGAACCGGATGCCGTAGCGCAGCAGCAACGCCCCGAACACCACCGGCGCCAGCCCGGACGCCCAGGAGCCGAACAGGTTGGCCCGCAGCCACGCCGCCGGACCGCCCGCCGCACCCCGCGGCCGGGCCCGCACCGGCAGCACCACCGCCACGGACCCGGCGGTGCTCGGCACGGGGTCGGCCAGGTCGCTCACCGCCCCGCCAGCGCGATGCGGGCGTTGTACCAGTTCATCAGCAGGCTGATCGACAGGCTGATCGCCAGGAACACCGCCATCAGCAGCCCGATCCCCTCCACCGCCTGCCCCGTCTGGTTCAGCGTCGTCTGGTCGATCGACACCACGTCCTGGTAGCCGATCGCCACCGCCAGCGAGCTGTTCTTGGTGAGGTTGAGGAACTGGCTGGTCATCGGCGGGATCACCACCCGCAGCGCCTGTGGCAGCACGATCCGCCGCAGCACGGCACCGGGCCGCAGCCCGATGGCCGCCGCCGCCTCCCACTGCCCCTGCGGCACCGCCTGGATGCCGGAGCGCACGATCTCGGCGATGTAGGAGGCAGTGTAGAACACCAGCCCCGCCGTCAGCGCCACGTATTCCGGGCTGATGGTGCCGCCGCCGCGGAAGTTGAACCCGCCCTTCACCGGCATGTCCAGGCGGAACGGCGCGCCCAGCGCCGCCCACGCCAGCAGCGGCAGCCCTGCCAGCAGCACGACGGCCACCGGCCATAC
>CAXTTH010000214.1:0-4406 GCA_964247035.1 uncultured Acetobacteraceae bacterium | reverse complement strand
GCCCGGCGAGTGCCGGTTGCAGGACGGTGCGGTGACGGGTCCGCAGGGCCGGGTGACGGTGGGCGAGATGCTGGCCCGGCGCGGCGTGGACCAAGTGGAGGTTCAGGGTGACGCCAAGCCAGTGCCCAAGGACAAGAAGCAGTACTCGCTGCACACCTTCGGCGCGCAGTTCGCCGAGGTGCGGGTCGATCCCCTGCTGGGGGAAATTCGCATCTCCCGCCTGGTCGGCGTGTTCGATGCCGGCCGGGTGCTGAACCCCAAGACGGCGCACAGCCAGCTGATCGGCGGCATGACGTTCGGCGTCGGCATGGCGCTGCTGGAGGAGACGCTGGTGGACGAGGCCACGGGCCGCATCGTCAACGCCAACATCTCCGAATACCTGCTGCCGGTGAACGCGGACATCCCCGTGATCCAGGCCACCCTGCTGGACAGCGACGACCGCAAGGCTAACCCGGTCGGCGCCAAGGGCCTGGGCGAGCTGCCGATGGTCGGCATGGCCGGCGCCATCGCCAACGCGGTGCACCACGCGACCGGGGTGCGGGTGCGGGACTTGCCGATCCGGCTGGAGGATGTGCTGGCCTAGGGGCAGCCATGAGGCCGGCAGCGGTTTTGGCGTTCGCGGCGCATGGCAAGCCCGTGGCACATGAAGCGAGCCGCTGCGACCGGCCAGTGGCGCCCTGATGGGCGGCTTCGCATCGCAAGCCGGCACGGCGCTGCTCATGGCGGCGGGCATGTTCTGGAGCGTGGCTTGGAGCCTGGTCCTGGGTTTCGCGCTTTCCGGCCTGGTCCAGGCCGTCGTTTCGCAGGACCGGATGCGCAAGGCGCTGGGAGCCGGCGGCGTCCGGGAGATCGCCCTGGCGACGGCGTTCGGCGCCGCCAGTTCGAGTTGCTCCTACGCCTCGGCCTCGGTGATGCGGACGCTGTTCAAGCGCGGCGCGGCCCTGGCGCCGTCGCTCGCCTTCCTGTTCTCGTCCACGAACCTGGTCCTGGAACTCGGGATCGTTCTTTATGTGTTGATGGGCTGGCAGTTCACGGCGGCCGAGTGGGTCGGCGGAGTCGTGCTTGTCGCGATCATGGCCGTCCTCGTGCGCTTGACCTGCCCCAAGGCGCTGGCGGAGGCCGCGCGAAGCCACCCCGAGCCGTCGGGCGGGCATGAGCACTCGGCCATGCCGGTCGAGGGACGGACGCTGTGGGAGAAGCTGGCCAATCCCGAGACGCGGGTCCGCGTGGCGCAGAACGTCGCGATGGACGTGTCGATGCTGTGGAAGGACCTGCTCGGCGGATTCCTGATCGCGGGCTTCCTGTCGGCCTTCGTGCCTCCTGCCTGGTGGGCGGGGCTGTTCCTGACGGGCAGCTCGCCCTGGCTGCAGGCGCCGGCGAACGCCGTCATCGGGCCGGTCGTCGCGGTGCTGTCGTTCGTCTGCTCCATCGGCAACGTGCCGATGGCGGCCATCCTGTGGGGCAGCGGCATCACCTTCGGGGGCGTGCTGGCGTTCCTTTACGCCGACCTGATCGTGCTGCCGTTGCTGGACGTCTATCGCCGGTATTTCGGCTGGCGCATGGCGGCCTACATGGCGGCTGTTTTCTTCGTCACGATGGTCGCCTCGGCCCTGCTGATGGACGTGGCGTTCGCCGCGCTCGGCCTCGTTCCGGCGGCACACCCAGACGTGCGCGCCCAGGTCACGCATTTCAGCCTCGACCACACGTTCTGGCTCAACCTTGCGTTCGGCGCGTTGGCGGCGGGCCTGGCGGTCGTGAACTGGAAGCATCCGATGCAGATGCATCATCACGCAGGCGATCAGGCCGCCGTGGAAGGCCACCATCATTAGCCCATATTCCGCTGCGACATGACGGCTCGGGCCCCAAGGTTGGGCGGGGACGTCCGTGCGGCTCTGGGAAGCTTCAGAAGGGAGACGCCATGCATTCCGATACCCAGCTGCTGATCGACGGCGCGTGGGGCCCGGCGCAGTCCGGCCGCACGCTCCCCGTGCTGAACCCGGCGACCGGCGAGCCGATCGGCACGGTTGCGCACGCCGGGCGGCCCGACCTTGACCGTGCCCTCGCCGCCGCGGCCAGGGGCTTCGAGGCTTGGCGGCGCACCTCGGCGGTGGAACGGTCCAAGCTGATGCGCCGCGCGGCGGACTTGCTGCGCGAGCGGACCGACCATATCGCCGGGCTGATGGTGGCGGAGCAGGGCAAGCCGTTCGCCGAGGCGAAGGGCGAGACATTGCTCGCGCCGGAGAACATCGAGTGGATGGCGGAGGAGGGGCGGCGCTCGTACGGCCGGGTCATTCCGGCGCGGCAGCCCGGCGTTTGGCAGATGTCGCTGCGCGAGCCGGTGGGGGTGGTGGCGGCGTTCACGCCGTGGAACTTCCCGATCAACCAGGCGGTGAAGAAGATGGCCGCAGCCCTGGCCGCCGGCTGCTCGATCATCGTCAAGGGGCCGGAGGAGACGCCGGCCAGCGTGGCCGAGCTGGGCCGCGCCTTCACCGACGCAGGCCTGCCGCCCGGGGTAGTGAACATGGTGTTCGGGGTGCCGGCAGAGATCAGCAGCTATCTCATCCCGCACCCAATCGTGCGCAAGATCAGCTTTACCGGGTCCACCGCGGTTGGCAAGCAACTGGCTGCCATGGCCGGGCAGCACATGAAGCGCGTGACGATGGAGCTGGGCGGCCATGCTCCGGCGATCATCTTCGACGACGCCAACCTGGAGGTGGCGACCCGGGTGCTGGCGGCCAACAAGTTCCGCAACGCCGGGCAGGTCTGCATCGCGCCCACTCGTTTCCTGGTGCAGGAGCGGGTGTACGACGAGTTCGTGGGCCGCTTCACCCAGGCGGCCGAGGCGATCCGGGTAGGCGACGGCATGGCGGCCGGCACCACGATGGGGCCGCTGGCGAACGACCGCCGGGTGCAGGCGATGGAGGGCTTCATCGCCGACGCGGTGCAGCGCGGCGGCGAGGTGCGCACCGGCGGGGCGCGGATCGGCAACAAGGGCAACTTCTTCCAGCCCACGGTGCTGACCGGCGTGCCCGCCGAGGCGCGGGCGATGAACGAGGAGCCGTTCGGCCCGCTGGCGCTGATGACGCCGTTCCGCGACCTGGACGAGGCGGTGCGCGAGGCCAACCGGCTGCCGTATGGCTTGGCCGCCTACGCCTACACCGGTTCCGCCGCGACGGCGACCAAGGTGGCTGCCGCCGTGGAGGCGGGCATGATGTCGATCAACCATCACGGCCTGGCGCTGCCGGAAACGCCGTTTGGCGGCGTCAAGGATAGCGGTTATGGTTCGGAGGGCGGAGTCGAGGGCTTGGAGGCCTATTTGGCGACCAAGTTCGTCACGCAGGCGGGCATCTGAAGTGTTTTTCGTGCCGATAGCGCACGCAAAACGCTTTAGCTTGGTTTTTGCGAGCATCCTCGTCCGACGGATGAGCACATCCGGCCGGACGATGCTCTAGGCGCGGGAGCTTTCGCCGTGGATCGCAGCAGGCCCTATCCGCACGCCACGGCGACAAGCCCGAACCCTTCGGGCCGCGTAGCCCCGCCTTGGTTGAGGATGGCGATGTTGGCGTTGCTGGGCCTGGTGGGAGGCTGCGCGGCCACGCCGCATCCAGTGGCGGTGCGGGCGGCCCAAGCGCCTCCTGCGGTCAGGCACGTGACTACGGCCACGCATCACACGGTCATCCGCGCCGCCGCCAAGGTCTGTTTGCCCGAGAAGCCGGTACTGGACGACGCCAAGCGCGACGAGTTGTTCCGCCAGTTCCAGCAGGAAGAGGCCAAGCGGGCGGGGCAATGACGCCGCTGGACAAGTCGGTGCTGCTGGAGCGGCCTAGCTGCATCATCGCCGGGGCGTCGCCGGAGGACTTGGCCGACCGGCTCGACGCGGTGCTGTCGCCGCTGGACCCGGCAGTGGTCAGGGTCGTGCGCCTGGGCAACATGCTCCGCCAGCAACTGACGCTCAAGCGGTTGCTGCTGCAGGTCAGCATCCTGGACGAACGGTCCGAATCCGACGAAGCCGCCATCGCCAACGTGCTGGGCAGAAGCTGGGAGCAGGAGAGCCACATCGTGCTCGTCATCGAGCAGGCGGATTCACTCTCGCCCGATGCGGCGCAGTTCTTTGCGGCGCTGGCGCGCTCGTTCCAGGGGCGGACACCGTCGCTGCACGTGGTGTTCGCGGGTTCGCTGGCGCTGCTGGACCTCGACCTGGATGCTGCCCCGCCGGGTCCACCTCATGCGGAGCCCCAACTCCCGGCGCCATCGGGCGTCGCGATCCCGCCGCCGCCTGCCCCCGCTTGGCCGGCCGCTGCGCCGCCACCGCCGCCGGGTCGTGCGCAACAAGGGCGGGCTGGCCTGGTTGCGGCGGCGCTGGCGTTATGCCTGCTTGCCGGAGCCGCGGTGACGGTGCGCTGGTC
>CAXTTH010000213.1:0-4410 GCA_964247035.1 uncultured Acetobacteraceae bacterium | reverse complement strand
GCGCTCGCGGACGCGGCCGGCGTCACCTCCTGCGCGCTACCGGACTTGCCGCCGGAGTCCGCGTTGCGCCGGGCCGCCTGCCCGCCCGGCTGGCGCGAGGCCGCGATGCCGCACACTCCCTGCCCCGTACTGACGCTGGACGGCACGCCACTGCCCGCCGGCATGATGCGCAACCTCCGTCAGTCGCGCCACCGGGCGGAGCGGCGTGGCGGATGGCATGCGGCGGTGGCGACGGCCGCCCAGGCGCCGCAAGCGTGGCAAGCCCTGGTGCAGATGCACCAGCATCGCTGGGCGGCCCTGGGAGAACCCGGCGGCGTGCTGTCCGACCCGGCCGTGCTCGCGTTCCACGCCGCCGCGGTGCCCGAGCTGGCCGCATCCGGCGTGCTGCGCTTGCAGATGCTGCACGTCGGCGGACGCCTTTGCGCCGTCTATCACACCATGGCAGCGCCCGGCCGCCTGCTGTTCTATCTCAGCGGATTCGAAGCTGCCGAGTCGTTCGTGAGTCCCGGAACCTTGCTGCTCGGCCACATCATGGAGCAGGCCGCGCGCGACGGCGTGCATGAGCTGCATTTCCTGCGCGGGCGCGAGAGCTACAAATATGCCTGGGGCGCGCAAGACCGAATGAATATCGGACGGCTGTTCCTTCCTGCCTGAGCCCGCCCGGCACGGCCAGGCTGCCCCTAATTGCTCCCGTGCCGCCGCAAGCAGCTCTGCCCTTTGAACGAGAAAGTGGTTCTTCGTTGCAGCGCAAGCACTATATATGCGCTTCGACGATGCGCTTCACCGGAATTGGAGACCCCATGCTCAAAGCAGAGACGACAGCAGCCCGCGCGCCCCGTGGCACCAAGCCCGTCAGCCAGGCCTTTTTCACGGCGCTGGAATCCATTCCCGAAGCCTCGCGTTCCGCCGTGGCGAAGGCGGCGCAGGCGATGATCCGGGACGAGCTCAAGACCCGGCGCGAGAAGCTGAAGCTCGCCGCCGCCAAGGAAAAGGCCCGCCAGCCGGTTGCAGCAAAGGCTGTGGCCACGAAGCCCGCCGCCGCCAAGGCGTCCCCCGCCAAGGCATCTTCAGCTAAGCCTGGGGCCAAGAAGCGCGCCGCTCCGAAGCGCCCCGCCGAGGCCGTCGCGCCTGACGTGGCCGAGGAGACAGCTAAGCCTGATCCGAAGCGCCGCGGCCGTAAGTCGTCCGCGGCTTCGGCCGGCTGATGCCGCATCGCCGCCGGCGCCCATCGTCTCGTCAGGCGCTGGCGGCGTTCTCCACTGCGGCGCGGCTGCGGCCGATCCCGCTGTAGCGCAGCCCGGCCTCGCGCATCGCCGCCGGGTCAAACACGTTGCGCAGATCCACCACCACGCCGTCCTTCAGCGAGGCCGCCAGGCGCTCCGGGGCGATGGCGCGAAACTCGTTCCATTCCGTCACCAGCACCATGGCATGTGCGCCATCGAGCGCATCGGCGGCATCGCGGCAGAACGCCACCGCCTCCGGCAGCAGCGGGCGCGCCTGCTCCATCCCCTCGGGGTCGAACGCGCGGATGGCGGCGCCTTCCTCCAGCAGGCGGTGCACGATCGGCAGGCTTGGCGCGTCGCGCATGTCGTCCGTCTCGGGCTTGAACGTCAGCCCCAGCACCGCGATCGTCTTGCCGCGCACGCTGCCGCCGCAGGCGGCAATGACCCGTGCCGCCATCGCCGCCTTGCGCGCGTCGTTCACCGCCACAGTCGCCTCCACCAGGCGGGACGGGGCGCCCCAGTCCTGCGCGATCCGCATCAGCGCCAGCGTGTCCTTGGGGAAGCACGAGCCGCCATAGCCCGGGCCGGGATGCAGGAACTTGCGGCCGATCCGCCCGTCGAGCCCGATGCCGCGCGCCACGTCGTGCACGTCCGCGCCGACCTTCTCGCACAAGTCGGCTATCTCGTTGATGAACGTCACCTTCATCGCCAGGAACGAGTTGGCCGCGTACTTGGTCAGCTCGGCCGTTTCCAGCGCGGTGAACAGGATGGGCGCCTCGATCAGGTAGAGCGGACGGTACAGCCGGCGCAGCACCTCGCGCGCCCGCTCGCTGTCCGTGCCGATCACCACGCGGTCCGGCCGCATGAAATCCCCGATGGCGCTGCCCTCGCGCAGGAACTCGGGGTTGCTGGCGACGTCGAACTCCGCGCGCGGCGCGGCTTGCGCCATGATGGCGGCGATGCTGCGGCCCGTGCCCACCGGCACCGTGCTCTTGGTGATGACGACCGCGTAGCCGGTCAGCGCGCGCGCCACCTGCTCCGCCGCCGCGTTGACGTAGCTGACATCGGCATGGCCGTCACCGCGCCGGGTCGGCGTGCCGACGGCGATGAACACCGCCTCCACGCCGGCCACCGCGGCGGCGAGATCGCCGGTGAAGCTCAGCCGGCCAGCCGCCGTGTTCTCGTGCACCAGGCGGTCCAGCCCGGGCTCGTAGATCGGCATCTTGCCCTCGTGCAGCAGCGCGAGCTTGGCCGCATCGCGCTCCACCACGCACACCTCCACGCCGAGGTCGGCGAAGCACGCCCCGGACACCAGGCCAACGTAGCCGCCGCCGATCATCGCGATCTTCATGGGATAATCCTATGCTGGGGAGTCGTCACGCCGCGGCGGATTTCGGCGTCTCGTCCCCGCGCTCGGCGAGCAGGCGGGCGAAGTACGCGACGGTGCGCTGCAGCCCGTCATCCAGCGCCACCCGCGGCTCCCAGCCAAGCGTGCGCCGGGCGAGGGCGATGTCGGGGCAGCGCTGCGTCGGGTCGTCCTGCGGCAGGGGGCGATACACGATGGGCGAGTCCGAGCCGGTCAGCCGCACGATCCGCTCGGCCAGCTCGCGCACCGGGATTTCGTGCGGGTTGCCGAGGTTCACCGGGCCGGTCACCGCGTCCGGCGTGCCCATCAGTCGCACGAAGCCTTCCACCAGGTCGCTCACGAAGCAAAACGCGCGCGTCTGGCTGCCGTCGCCGTACAGCGTGATCGGCTCGCCGCGCAACGCCTGCACGATGAAGTTGGACACCACCCGCCCATCGTTCGGGTGCATGCGCGGGCCGTAGGTGTTGAAGATGCGCGCCACCTTGATGCGCACCTGGTGCTGGCGGTGGTAGTCGAAGAACAGCGTCTCCGCCGCCCGCTTGCCCTCGTCGTAGCAGGCACGCGGCCCGAGCGGGTTGACGTTGCCGCGGTACTCCTCCGTCTGCGGGTGCACCGTGGGATCGCCATACACCTCGCTGGTGCTGGCCTGGAACACCCGCGCGCCGGTGCGCTTGGCCAGGCCCAGCATGTTGATCGCGCCGATCACGCTGGTCTTGGTGGTCTGCACCGGGTCGAACTGGTAATGGATCGGGGAAGCCGGACAGGCCAGGTTGTAGATCTCGTCCACCTCCGCATACAGCGGGAACGTCACGTCGTGGCGCATCGCCTCGAACTGCGGATGGTGCAGCAGGTGGGCGATGTTGTCCTTGCGGCCGGTGAAGTAGTTGTCCACGCACAGAACGTCGTGCCCCTCGCCGATCAGCCGCTCGCACAGATGCGAACCGAGGA
Organism: uncultured Acetobacteraceae bacterium; assembly: GCA_964247035.1. GTDB lineage: Bacteria > Pseudomonadota > Alphaproteobacteria > Acetobacterales > Acetobacteraceae > LMUY01. The sequence continues at coordinate 873 of CAXTTH010000213.1, read as the reverse complement.
AACCAGCGCCGCCCGTCACCAGCACGCGCTTACGGGTCAGGCTCATGCTTTGGCTCACTTGCTATAAGGGCCATTGTCTTAGAAGAAGCTTACCATCGCATCAATGCCAGCGCCCCCATGACAGAAGCCGACCTCCCGGTGCGCGACGCGCTGCCGGCGCTCGAAGCGGCATTGGCGCGCGGCAACGCCGTGCTGGTCGCCCCGCCGGGCGCGGGCAAGACCACGCTCGCGCCGCTGCACCTGCTCGGCCGCGTGCCCGGCCGTATCGTCATGCTGGAGCCGCGCCGCCTCGCCACCCGCGCCGCCGCCGCCCGCATGGCGTTCCTGCTGGGCGAAGCGGTCGGGCAGACCGCGGGATACCGCACCCGGCTCGACTCCGCCGTCTCGCCCGTCACCCGCATCGAGGTGGTGACGGAGGGGCTGCTGGTCCGCCGCCTGCTGTCCGACCCGGGGCTGGACGGCGTGGGCCTCGTCATCCTGGACGAGGTGCACGAGCGCGCCCTGGCCGCCGACCTTGCGCTTGCCCTGTGCTTGGACCTGCAACGCCAGTTGCGCCCCGAGCTGCGCCTGCTCGCCATGTCCGCCACCGCCGACGGCGCGCGCCTGTCCGCGCTGATGGACGCCCCCGTCATCGAGAGCGCCGGCCGCATGCACCCGGTGACGGTGGAGCACAGCAAGCGCGACCTCGCCTCCCCGCGCGACCTGCCCGCCGCCGTGGCGTCCGCGGTGCGCGACGCGCTGGCGGCGCATGGCGGCGATATCCTGGCCTTCCTGCCCGGCATGGGCGACATCCGCCGCGCCCAGGCCGGCCTCGAAGGCTGCGGCGCGCTGGTGCTGCCGCTGCACGGCGACCTGCCGCCCGCCGAGCAGGAT
>CAXTTH010000212.1:0-4417 GCA_964247035.1 uncultured Acetobacteraceae bacterium | reverse complement strand
GCGTGAAGGGGTGCGCCGGGGCGCGCTGCGACCCGGCCCTGCCCAACGCGGTCGCCGCCTATGCCCGTCCAGGCGCCGGCCGCCTGCTGCTGGTGGCCGACAGCTTCGGCGAGGAGGTGGCGGGCGACTTCAGCGAGTTCGCCGGCCAGGTCCGGCTGGTCCGCATGAACCTGGCGCTGGGCACGCCGCCGGCCTTGCTGGCGAAGGCGCTGGCCGGGTTCGGGCCCACCGCGGTCATCGTGCTGTACCACGACGCGGGCGCCCTGGCGCTGGACGGCGCCTCGCAAGCCAGCCTTGCGCTCGCGGCAAGGCTGCTGGCGGATGCCGCCTTGCCACCGCCCGCCCCTGGCCCGTAGGGTTCCGCCATGTCATGCGGCCTCCTCCTCCGACTTCAACACCCCTGAGCGCCTCGCCGGGCCGCCATGCGCCGGCATCGCTCAGGGGGACCTGAGATGCCCACCATAACCCGCTGAGGACCGGCCCATGACCATCTCCCACCCGCATTTCGGCGACATGGCCGATGACCGCATCGTGCTGTTCGACACCACCTTGCGCGACGGCGAGCAATCGCCCGGGTTCTCCATGAACCTGCACGAGAAGCTGCACATGGCCGAGGCGCTGGCCGAGCTGGGGGTGGACGTGATCGAGGCCGGGTTCCCGATCGCCTCGCCCGGGGACTTCGACTGCGTCAAGCTGATCGCCGAGGAGGTGCGCGGCCCGGTGGTGGCAGGGCTGGCCCGCACCGGCCGGGCCGACATCCAGCGCGCGGCGGAGGCGGTGCGGGGTGCGGCGCGCCCCCGCATCCACACCTTCCTGTCCACCAGCCCGCTGCACATGAAGTTCAAGCTGCGGATGGAGCCGGACGCGGTGCTGCAGCTGGCGACGGACAGCGTGGCGCTGGCCCGGCAGTACACGGACGACGTGGAGTGGTCCGCCGAGGACGGCAGCCGCACGGAGCCCGACTTCCTGTGCCGCTGCGTGGAGGCCGCGATCAAGGCGGGCGCCACCACCATCAACATCCCGGACACGGTGGGCTACGCGCTGCCGGAGGACATGCACCGCATCTTCACCATGCTGCGCGAGCGGGTGCCGGGGGCGGACGGGGTGATCCTGTCCACCCACAACCACAACGACCTCGGCCTGGCGGTGGCCAACACCATGGCGGCCCTGCGCGCCGGGGCGCGCCAGGTGGAGTGCACGGTCAACGGCATCGGCGAGCGGGCGGGCAACGCGGCGCTGGAGGAGGTCGTGATGGCGCTGCGCACCCGGCAGGACGCGCTGCCGTACGCCACGGGGGTGCACACGCCGCACATCCTGCGCGTGTCCAAGATGCTGGCCACCATCACCGGGTTCGACGTGCAGCCGAACAAGGCGATCGTCGGCCGCAACGCCTTCGCGCACGAGAGCGGCATCCATCAGGACGGGGTGCTGAAGAACGCGGCCACCTACGAGATCATGACGCCGGAGAGCGTCGGCTGGACCAAGTCGAGCCTGGTGATGGGCAAGCATTCCGGCCGCGCGGCGTTCCGCGACAAGCTGCGCGCGCTGGGCTACGGCGAGGTGGGGGAGAACCGGCTGAACGAGGCGTTCCGCCGCTTCAAGGACCTCGCCGACCGCAAGAAGGTGGTGTACGACGAGGACTTGGTCGCGTTGGTGGACGACGAGGTGGTGCGCGACCACACCCGGCTGCGCTTCGTCTCGCTGGCGGTGCAGGCGGGCTCGCACGGCCCGGCGAAGGCCGAGCTGGAGCTGGAGGTGGACGGCGCGGTGCAGTCCGCCGCCGCCACGGGGCTCGGCCCGGTGGACGCCACGTTCAACGCGCTGCGGGCGATCTTCCCGCATGAGGGCACGCTGGTGCTGTTCTCCGTCGGCGCGGTGACGGAGGGCACGGACGCGCAGGCCCGCACCACCGTGCGCCTGGAGGAAGGCGGCAAGATGGTGGACGGGCAGGGGGCGGACACGGACACGATCGTCTCGGCGGCGCGCGCCTACGTGCACGCGCTGAACAAGCTGGTGGTCAAGCGGGTGCGGACGGAGCCGGAGCAACTGGCGGGCTGACGCCGTCCGGCACGGCTGCGGCGCGCTGTCCGGTGTCCCGAGGCGTTGGGTCGGCCGGAGCGAGGTCGATCCGGGTCGGGGCGCCGCCGTCGTCCGGCTTAATCTCGACGTGGATGGTCGCGCGGGGCTCGGCGATTCGCTGCCAGTCCTGACGGACCTGGTCAGCTTGCCAGCCGGTGCCCTGCCCTGATGCGCCCAGGACGACGTTGCCTGAGCGCAGCGACAGCGCAGCTTGCAGCACGGCGCCGTAGGGCCTGTCCCCCGCCAGCCCGACCAAGGTGACTGGCTTGCCCAGGTCCTCGGCGACCTTGACGGCCGTGCTGAACACGCGGACTTCCCATTCGCCGACGATCTTGTCGGGCTCATCCGTCGGCTCGAGGTCGGCCTCGCCCGGCTTGACTGCCACCAGGATAACATCCTGGCGGCCGGGTTCGCTGCGCTCGAGCACCTGGTTGAGGTGCGCCAACTGGTCGGGATCGTGGACACCGACGACCAGCCCGTCCGGCCGCACGCCCAGCGCCTCCGGCGAGAGGTCGTCGCGGAACTCGAGCCGGAAGCGGTCCGTGGTCCGGCCAGCGGCTGCCTTGCCGCCGTTCCGGCGCTCGCCCACGGTCAACAGGATGAAGAACAGGACGGTGAAGCCCACGCCGCCGATCGTGGCGGATTCCTTGGTGAACAGGTTGACGCCGGCCAGCAGGAACAGCAGCGTGGTGATCAGCATCAGGCCTATGGGCAGCTCGGTGGCGCCGAGGCGCAGGTTGAGCGGCACGCGCCACCGGTCCGCGTCAGGGCGGCTGAAGCGCAGCACGGTGACGGCGAGCGCCTTCATGGCGAAGCTCCACGCCACGCCGAACGCATAGGCCTCGCCGAGCAACGTCACGTCGCCGCGGCTGATGGCGACGGTGGCGATCTGCAGGATCGAGACCATGGCGATGATCCGGTATGTCGTGCCGAAGCGCTTCTGCGGCTTGCGGAACCACTCCGGCAGCACGCCGTCCTCGGCGACGCGGTTCAGCACGCCGTTGGAGCCGATGATCGACGTGTTGACCGCCGCCGACAGGATGAGGATGCCGACGACGACGACGAAGGCCTGGAACGCCAGCCGCAGCCATTGCGGCCCGACCAGGACCATGGTGATGCCGCTGATCAGGTTGTCCTGCACGTGCTGGCGCTGGTCGTCCGGGATCAGCATGACGGCGAAGAACGACACCAGGGCGGTGAACACCAGGCTGTAGGCGAAGATGATCAGGCCGACCCGCAGCAGGTTGCGGCGCTTCGGCGCTTCCACCTCGCGGTAGACCTGGGCCAGGCTCTCCTCCCCGCTCATCGCCAGCAGCGAGTGGCCAAGCCCGATCAGGATGGCGATGACGGCGACATCGGGGATGTGGGTGCCGCCCAGCCATCCGAGCGCATCGCCGCTGAAACGCAGGTTGGACGGGATCGGCGCCGGGACGGGCTGGCAGCCCTTGGTCGCGATCGTCAGCAGGCACCAGCCGATCAGCAGCACGACCATCACGGTGGTGATCTGCATGACACTCAGCGCCCGGGTGCTGGAGAACGGGATGCCGACCGTGTTGGCCCACCAGAAGTACCCGATCACGATGACCGCGAACACCGCCGCGACCAGGTGCGGCGGCAGCGGCGGGTGCGGCAGCCCGAACTGGTCGGCGAGCTGGTCGAGCAGGCTGGCAAGGTACAGCCCGGCGCTCACCGCGCTGATCGGGCCGGTCAGCACGTAGTCGAACATCAGCGCGCCGACGGAGAGCTTCGCCGCCGTGGCGCCCATCGCCTCGCGCACCACGCGATACACCCCGCCGCGGGTGAACATGCTGCAGCTCTCGATGTAGACGGCGCGCACGGCGTAGGAGAACAGCATGATGCCGAGCACGAACCAAGGCGCCGCCTTGCCGATCTTGCCCTCGACAATCCCCCCCACGTAGTAGGCCGAGGAGCCGAGGTCTCCCAGCACGATGGCGGCGGCGCGCCAGAACGAGACGAAGCTCAGCATCACCGTCGCCGGCACGACGAAGCGGTTGATCGCCGGGATCGAGGCGCTCGGGGGAAGCACGGCTGGCTTCATGGGGTGGCTCGACAACGAAAGCGCTGCGAAGAAGCGACGCAAGCGACGGGTGTGCCGACCGGGTAGAACGGCAGGGGATAAAATAGGAATATGATCTTTCGCGTCGCGGGCCGGAAACCGTGCCGCGCCGATCGTAGCGGCCATGCGCAATGACCGCGCCTTCGTTGCCATGGCCGGCCCTGCATCCGCGCTGGGAACAATGCCGCGCGGCCGGCCTCAGCCCGCCGTGCCCAGCCCGTGCAGGGCGTCCAGCAGCGCCGCCGCGAACGATCCCGGCCC
>CAXTTH010000211.1:0-4435 GCA_964247035.1 uncultured Acetobacteraceae bacterium | reverse complement strand
GCTGTTTGCCCGCGCCTGCACCAGGGCCGGCATCCGCGCGCCCTGGGTCACGCCGCACAGCCTGCGCCACACGCACGCGACGCGGATGTGGGAGCTGGGCATGCGGGAGCTGACCTTGCAGCGCCGGCTCGGCCACGCCTCGCCGGATTCCACGCGCCTCTACACCTGCGTCTCCGACCCGCAGGTCGTGGCCGAGTACCGGCGCGCCCTGGGCCTGGACCCGGCAGCCGACCAGGGGCAAGCGGAGGAGAGCCGGTGAGGGCTGGCGCGGTCTCCGCCGCGGCACTGCTGGCGCCAGTTGCAGCGGTGGACCGACACGCTTCCTTCCCGCATGCTCACTGTGGTGAGGACGAGTATGCGGCGTTCCTGGCCGCGTCGTCCATCACGCCCGCGGTGCATCGCCAGCGGTTCCAGCAGCGTCGCTGCTTCATGCGCTTCTGGCCCGACCTGAGTGTCTATCTGGGATCATGTTTTTACCTGGCACAGCTTTCGCGGCGTGAGGCGGATGGATGCGAGGCGGAGAAATGCGAGTGCTCTGCGGTTGAGGCATTCCCAATCTTTGGCCAGCGGCGGCAGCGGTTCAGCCATGCGATGCTGCGTTCCACGATCCAGCGCTTGGGCAGGACGGTGAAGCCTGCTGCCGCATCCGACCGCTTGACGACTTCCACCTCGACCTGGCGCATGGCTTGGGCGAGCCCGGCCTGGAACTGCGGCCCTGCATAGCCGCCATCGGCGTAGAGCTTGAACAGGAACGGGTATGCCCCGAACAGGGTGGCCACCACCAGCAGGCCGCCGTCGCGGTCCTGGATGTCGGCGGCATGGACAACGGCGTGCATCAGCAAGCCTTGCGTGTCGACGAGGACGTGGCGCTTCTTGCCCTTGATCTTCTTGCCGCCGTCATAGCCTGGCGGATCGATGCGACGCCCCCTTTTTCGGCGCTCTTGACGCTTTGGCTGTCGATGACGGCGGCCGTGGGGCTGGCCTCGCGTCCAGCATGTCCGCGGCATTGCACGTACAGCGCATGATGGATGCGGCCCAGCGTCCCATCATGGTCCCAACGCAGGAAGTAGTCGCTCACCGTGCTGCGCGGGGCCAAGTCCTTGGGTATGGCGGCCCACTGGCACCCTCCGCTGCCTTTCCACGCACTGCGTGCGCAGAACCTTTGGCAGCTTCGCCCGTGCTCAAAACATACATGAGGCCATTCACCACCTCGCGCACGTTCACCGTCCGCTTGTTGCCGCCGCGCTTGGCAGGCGGGATCAGGGAAGCCACCAACCCCCACTCGGCATCGGTCAGGTCAGACAGGTAGCGCAGCTTGCTGCGGTCGTAGCGGGCGCGGTTCTCAGAAGTCCACATCGCAAAACCTGGCCAGGTTGGGTCAACCCCAACCAAACCACAAACTACCTCAACCGTTCAAGATGTTCTCGGATGGATACTTATCGGCCTGATCGGGCTCATGCTCCATGAAATTATCACGGGCGTCTGGCTTACGCTGCGTGATCCTGGGCGCAGGCTCGGTGCGACAGGCTTGCACTCATCGGGGCTGGCGCACGCTAGGTGGGACTGAGCCGGGCAGGGAAACGGAGGCTTGTTGCCCGCCGGGCCTGGACAGCGGCGGATCGTTCGCAAGAAGAAGCTGCGCTTTTTGGTGGGCGAGGCCCACTTTACGCGTGGCTGCGAACCCATCACGACGAAATACAGTCGCTACGCGGTCACCACTTGAACCTATGGGCAGAGCTGGCCCTGGATGTGGTGGACGACCGGGCGGTCGCATTAGGTGACGGACTGAGCCTAAAGGACAGGATTCGGCACGCTTGGCGCCGTGTCGAACGAGACGTGGAGGCGGAGGCCAAAGCCGCGAAGGTTAAGCCGACTGGCGGCAAGTTTCCCTCGCGGATCCCTGCCGACTGGCGTCCACAGACCGTGACCCCTCCGCCACCCGTGCGAACGGAAGTTCCTGTCCCAGCAACAGTCGAGAACTCCGCTGAGAAAAAGGAAGGCTTGGAGGCGTTAGACCGCGCTTTCGCGAAGCTCGAGGCTGACGATCGTAGAAAGTTTCGGTTCGGGGGGTAGAAAGGCTGCCCTGTTCGCAAGCGAACGCCCGACACTCCCGCCGTCTCAGTGGAAAGGATCAGAGAATGCCGGATGGTCAGGATTATGGGAGCCCACAGCAGTCGGTGCTCTGGGTTGCGGTCGGTCGGCAGAGGGTCGGCAAGACAACCATGCTAAACACGACCGTCCAGTATTTTCGTGCTCTCGGAAGTGAGATCGCCATCTGGAACGCGGACCAGCAAAACCGGACTCACAGCCTCTCTACGTTCTTTCCGGATGCACTGGTGCCGCCAGAGGGCGGTCTGGCGGATAACAGGGCGTGGATTGAGCAGCGCTTGGTCGACCAGGCGAGCAAGGGCTACCACGCCGTCTTGAATGCAGGGGGAGGCGCGACCGGGTTCACTAATCTGATCGAGGATGTTCCCATTCTCGATATTCTCAAGTCTAGCAACATCAAGGTGGTGGCTGTCTACAATCTTGGGACCGAGCAGGCAGACCTGGACTTCCTGGCACACTACGCTGAAAGGGGAATGCTTGCTCCGGAGCATACCTTGATCGTCATGAACGCAGGGCTTGTGCTGTCCGGGCGTTCTGCCAGAGGGGCATTCGCGACGATCTCCAACAACCCAGCGTTGCAGTCTGCCGTGAAACGCGGTGCCCAAGTGGCCATGATGCCAGCTTTGAGTTGCATGTCGGAGGTCACTGACCGAGGCATCACGTTCGCCGAGGCTGCTGCCGGCATTGTCCGACCTGGCCAAGCCTCAATGTCGCTGTTCGACCCGGTGCAGGTCAGAGAATGGTGGACAAAGAGGGTCCCCGAGTTCTTCGGCGAGTTCCCGGTTGATTGGCTCCCAACAAGCCCCCAGACGGTGGAGCCGCTGCTCGGGCTGGGATAGGACATGTCGGATCACGCGGACGTCCAAGGCGTGGAAAGCCAGGCCCTGCAGGGCCGGCAAACCCAAGCCCTATGGTTCAACCGCCGGCGTCTTCCTCGACCGAAGCAAGCTGCGCTACCCTTCCGATGTGACCGACGAGGAGTGGGCGTTCATTGAGCCGCTCATTCCACAGGCCAAGCGGGGCGGCAACAAGCGCACGGTGAACGTGCGCGAGGTGGTCAACGGCCTCATGTATATCCTGGGCACGGGGTGCTAGTGGGCGGAGCCGTTCAAGGTTCCATCGGCAAAGCTGATGGAATGACGGCGGAGGGGGCTCTGCCCAAGGACTTGCCGCCACGCAGCACGGTCAACGACTACTTCCCGCGCTGGCAGCACGACCGCACGCTCAACCGGCTGCATCATGCGCTCTACATCCAGTGCCGCGAGCAGGCCGGGCGCGAGACAAGCCCGACAGCCGCAGTGATCGACAGCCAGAGCGTCAAGAGCGCGGAAAAAGGGGGCGCTCGATTGATCCGTCCGGCTTTGATGCCGGCAAGAAGATCAAGGGCAAGAAGCGACACGTCCTTGTCGACACGCAAGGCCTGCTGATGCATGCAGTTGTCCATGCCGCCGACATCCAGGACAGAGACGGCGGCATGCTGCTGATGGCCACCTTGTTCGGCCTGCACCCGTTCTTGCTCAAGCTTTATGCCGACAGCGGCTATGCGGGGCCGAAGTTCCAAGACGGGCTGGCCCAGGTCTGCCGCCAGGTCCGTGTCAAGATCGTCAAGCGCTCGGACGCAGGCCGGTTCGTGGCGCTGCCGAAGCGCTGGATCGTCGAGCGCACCATCGCCTGGCTGAACCGGTGCCGCCGCCTGGCAAAGGACTGGGAGCGCCTGAACCGCAACGCCCTTGCATTCCTGCAATGGACCTCAGTCCGGCTCATGCTGCGAAAACTCTGTCAGGTCAAACTATGATCCCGGATAGACACTAAGACCCCAAATCTGAGCAGAAATCGGCCCTGCTTGCGAGCACGGGCTCCCATGATTGCGAGCGCCTACATCTAAGTCTCGGGTGGCGTAAGATAATATCCTTGCGAATACTCTAAAGTTGCTGCTCTTTTTACAAACTTGACATGATCAAGCCAACTGAGAATTTGCTTAATTGCCGGTCTGATACAACTTCTCCATCAGCAAGGTCACTTGTGATACCAACTGCCCCGCGCTGTAACCGTTTTGGTCCAGGGCGCGGCTGCGACGGATTTGATGCGGTCCGGTGTGTCGGTGAGCCAGTTCCAGGCGGCGCAGCACCGGTCCACGATGGTGTCGCAGGTGTCGAGCACGCGGTTGCTGAGCTTGTTGGCGCGCAAGTGCTCCCACACGTTCTCGACCGGGTTCAGCTCGCGGCTGTGGGGCGGCAGGTGCAGCAGGCTGATGTTCCCTGGCACGCGCAGGCCCCCGCGTGTCAGGCGACAGGGTAAACCCATCCACCGACGACATCAGGAACCC
>CAXTTH010000210.1:0-4439 GCA_964247035.1 uncultured Acetobacteraceae bacterium | reverse complement strand
CGCCGGCGGCCGTCAGCCGGTCCAGCCACTCGGAGGCCGGGCGGGCCCGCAGCACGTCCTGGGTCAGCGCCAGGCGCTCGTTGATGTGCTGCTGGCGCAGGCCCGGCGTGCGGAAGCGCGGGTCGTCCAGCCAGGCCGGCTGGTCCAGCGCCTGGGTCAGCGCCGTCCACTCGTGGTCGCTCTGCACGGCGACGCTGATGGGGGCGTCGGCGGTCTCGTAGATCAGGTCGGTGAAGCTGGCCGCCTCCTGCTGCGGCAGGTCGTCGCCCACGAAGGTCTGGCTGCCCATGTCGGACGCCCACAGGAACGCTGTCACCGCCTCCAGCATGGACAGGCGGACGTGCTGCCCCCCGCCTTGAAGATTGGGCCCGGTGCGGCTGCGGGCGAACAGGGCGGCGGTAATGGCCTGCGCCGCCACGATGCCGGTCAGCTTGTCCGGCAGGATGGTGCGGACCAGGCGGGGGCGCTGCTCGTCCGAGCCGGCCTGCACCGTGGCCAGGCCGGACACCGCCTGCACCAGCGGGTCGTATACCGGCTTGGCGACGTATGGCCCGGCCTCGCCAAAGCCGTTGATCGAGACGTAGATGACGCTGGGCGAGACGGCGCGGATGGCGACCTCGCCAACGCCGATGCGGTCGGCGACGCCGGGCCGGAAGTTCTGCACGAACACGTCCGCGCCCGTGGCCAGGCGCAGCAGCGCAGCGCGGCCAGCCTCGGCCTTGAGGTCCAGGATGACGGAGCGCTTGTTGCGATTGTTGTTCAGGAACGAGGCGGACATGCCGCCGCGACGGTTGGCGCCGGCGCGGGTGTGGTCGCCGCCGCCGGGCGCCTCCACCTTGATGACATCCGCCCCCTGGTCGCCCAGCATCATGGTGGCGAGCGGGCCGGAAATCATGGAGGTGAGGTCAATCACGCGGATGCCGTGCAGCGGGCCGGGCATGGGCTGTCTCCTTGTCAGGCGGTCCAGTGCAGCAGCGATGGCAGGTGCACCACCACCCGGCCGCCGCCGCGGGTGAAGCACAGCCAGGCCGTGCCGAGCAGGACGCAAGCCACGATCACCGGTTCCGCCGGGGACCCGGCGCGGCACAGCGGCAGCCCCCAGTTGCCCCGCAGCGGCCAGGCCAGCCGCAGCCCGGCGGGCGTCAGCATGTCCGCCGCCAGGTGCGACAGGTAGCCGATCGCGAGCCCGCACACCCAGCCGCGCCGGGCGCCGATGTGCAGCAGCAGCGCCGCCATGCCGAGCACCGCGACCAGCGAGTGCGTCATGCCGCGATGGCCGAAGATCGCGGCCAGCAGGCTGGACAAGGGGCGCGAGCGCTGCCCGACCCAGGATTTCGGGTGGTCGATGTCCGGCAGCAGCGAGCCGGCGACCGCCAGGCCGAGCATCACCGGGTCCCACGGCGAGAGGTGCAGCGCGGGCGCCAGCGTGACCCAGGCGGCGGCCCCGACCAGGACGTGCGACTTCGCCATCATCCGCCGCCCCTACGGCTGCGCCCGAGTCGCGGCAAGCGAGTCGCTCGGCATGTGCTTGGCGCAGCCGCCCGGCCCCTGTAGGGTCCGCCGCCTTCTGGAGCCCGCCCGATGCGCCTGTCCCGATCCCTGCTCCCCACCCTCAAGGAGACCCCGGCCGAGGCGCAGATCGCCTCGCACCGGCTGATGCTGCGCGCCGGCCTGGTGCGGCAGACCGCGGCGGGCATCTACGCCTGGCTGCCGGCCGGTCAGCGCGTGCTGCGCAACATCGCCCAGGTGGTGCGCGAGGAGCAGGACGCGATCGGCGGCCAGGAGGTGCTGATGCCCACCGTGCAGCCGGCCGACCTGTGGCGGCAGTCCGGCCGCTACGACGCCTACGGCCCCGAGATGCTGCGCTTCGCCGACCGGCACGAGCGCGAGCTGCTGTATGGCCCGACCAACGAGGAGATGATCACCGACCTGCTGCGCCAGTCGGTGCACTCGTACCGGCAGTTGCCGCAAATGCTGTACCACATCCAGTGGAAGTTCCGCGACGAGGTGCGCCCCCGCTTCGGCGTGATGCGCGGGCGCGAGTTCCTGATGAAGGACGCCTACAGCTTTGACATGGACTATGCCGGCGCGGTGCTGAGCTACCGCCGCATGATGCTGGCCTACATGCGCACCTTCCAGCGCCTGGGCGTCAAGGCGATCCCCATGGTGGCGGACACCGGCCCGATCGGCGGCGACCTCAGCCACGAGTTCATCATCCTGGCGCCCACCGGGGAAAGCGGCGTGTTCTTCGATGCCGCCTTCGAGGAGACCGACTGGCTGCGCGCCGACTACGACGCCGCCGACCCGGCGGACCTGGAACGGTTCTACCGCCTGATGACCGGGCTGTACGCCGCCACTGACGAGAAGCACGACGCCGCCGCCTGGGCGCAGGTGCTGCCCGAGCGCCGCCGGGAGGGACGGGGGATCGAAGTGGGGCACATCTTCTACTTCGGCCGCAAGTACAGCGAGCCGATGGGCCTGAGCATCGCCGGCGCTGACGGCACGCCCACGGCGCCGGAGATGGGCAGCTACGGCATCGGCGTCTCCCGCCTGGTGGGCGCGGTGATCGAGGCCAGCCACGACGCCGCCGGCATCATCTGGCCGGACAGCATCGCGCCGTTCCGCGCCGCCATCCTGAACCTCAAGCAAGGCGACGCCGCCACCGGCGCGCTGTGCGAGCAGCTCCATGCCAAGCTCGGCGCGGCGGCGCTGTACGACGACCGGGAGGAGCGGGCCGGGGTGAAGTTCGCCGACGCCGACCTGATGGGGCATCCGTGGCAGTTGGTGGTGGGCCCGCGCGGCGCGGCGAACGGGCGGGTGGAGCTGAAGCGCCGGGCGACCGGCGAGCGGGTGGAGCTGACGGTGGAGGACGCGCTTGCGCAACTGGGTTGATCGCGTGCGTCGGCCCCCTCACCCAACCCTCTCCCCAGGGGAGAGGGCTTTTCCTTGCTGCTCCCTCTCCCTGCGGGAGAGGGCCGGGGTGAGGGGGCCGCGCGCACCCAAGCGGCGCACCTAGATGTTCGGACCCTTCGAGCGCGCCATCGCCGGGCGCTACCTGCGCGCCCGGCGCGGCGAGCGGTTCGTCTCGGTGATCGCCGGGTTCAGCCTGGTCGGCATCGCGCTGGGCGTCGCCACGCTCATCATCGTCATGTCCGTCATGGGCGGCTTCAAGGCGGACCTGCTCGGCCGCATCCTCGGCTTCAACGGCGACCTCGGCGTGTACGGCGCGGGCCAGCCGATCACCCGGTACGACGCCGACGCCGCCCGCATCCGCACCGTGCCCGGCGTGCTCTCCGCCATCCCCGTGGTGGACGGGCAGGTGGCGCTTACCGACGACCGCGGCAACAACGCCGGCGGCTACGTGCGCGGCATCCGCCAGGCGGACTTGCAGGGGCTGCGCGCCGTCAGCGACCACATCGTCGGCGGCTCGCTGGAGGCGTTCGCCGGGCCGGACGCCATCGCCATCGGCGCCACCCTGGCCAGCCGCTTCGGGCTGGCGCCGGGCAGCAAGATCACGCTGATCTCGCCGCAGGGGGCGGCCACCGCGTTCGGCACCATCCCCCGCGTGCGCGCCTACACCGTGGCCGCGATCTTCCAGGTGGGGATGAACGACTACGACAGCGGCTACGTATTCCTGCCGCTGGAAGCAGCGCAAACCTTCTTCCAGCAGCCGGACCAGGCGACGCAAATCGAGGTGGTGGTGGACGACCCGGAGCGCGCCCGCCCGATCGGCCGCGCCATCCAGGCGGCGCTGGGCGAGGAGCCGGTGCGCATCATCGACTGGCAGCAGAACAACAACAGCTTCTTCGCCGCCGTGCAGGTGGAGCAGAACGTGATGTTCCTGATCCTGACGCTCATCATCCTGGTGGCGGCGTTCAACGTGGTCAGCTCGCTCATCATGATGGTGAAGGACAAGACGCGCGACATCGCCGTGCTGCGCACCATCGGCGCCGGGCGGGGCGCGGTGCTGAGGATCTTCCTCATGGTCGGCGCGTCCGTCGGCGTCACCGGCACGCTGGCGGGCACGCTGCTCGGCGTGCTGTTCTGCCTCAATATCGAGACCCTTCAGGGCTGGGTGGAAGCCGCCACCGGGCGCACCGTGTTCGACCCCACGGTGTACTACCTCGCCCACCTGCCGGCCAAGCTGGACTGGCGCGAGGTGGCGCAGATCATCGCCATGGCGCTGGCGCTGTCCCTGCTGGCCACGCTGTACCCCTCGTGGCGCGCCGCCCGCACCGACCCGGTCGAGGCGCTGCGCAATGCCTGACCCGCTCGTGCTGCGCGCCGTCAGCCGCAGCTACCGCATGGGGGACAGCGCGCTGGAGGTGCTGCGCGGCGCGGACCTCGCCCTGCGACCCGGCGAGATCGTGGCGCTGGTGGCCCCTTCCGGCACCGGCAAGTCCACCCTGCTGCACCTGGCCGGCCTGCTGGAGCGGCCT
>CAXTTH010000209.1:0-4451 GCA_964247035.1 uncultured Acetobacteraceae bacterium | reverse complement strand
AAGCCCTGCCCGGCGGCGGCCCGCTCGCGCAGCAGCTTGGCCGGGCGCAGGCTCGCATCGCCACGCTCGGCATAGGCGTCCAGCCGATCGGCGATGTGCTGCAGCCCCACCGTGTCCGCATAGTGCATCGGCCCGCCAGTCCAGGCAGGCCAGCCGTAGCCGTTCATCCAGATCACGTCGATATCGGACGAGCGGCTCGCGATGCCCTCCTCCAGGATGCGCGCGCCCTCGTTGATCATGGGATAGAACATGCGCTCGAAAATCTCGTCATCGCTTATGGAGCGTGGGTTCACTCCGACCTCCCGCTGCTGCTCGGCGATGATGCGCTCCACCTCTGGGTCCGGCGTCGGCGTGCGGCCTTCGTATCTATAGTACCCGGCATTCGTCTTCTGCCCGTAGCGCCCGGCGTCGCACAGCGCGTCGGTGATCGGGGCACGGGTGCCCTTGCCCTGACGGATGCGCCAGCCAACGTCGAGCCCGGCCAGGTCCCCCATCGCGTACGGCCCCATGGGGAAGCCGAACTTCGTCACCACGGCGTCCACCTGCTGCGGCAGCGCGCCTTCCAGCAGCAGCGCCTCCGCCTGCGCCGAGCGGCGGTGCAGCATCCGGTTGCCGACGAAGCCGTCGCACACCCCCACCACGGCGGACACCTTGCCGATGGTGCGGCCGATGGCGAGCGCGCGGGCCAGCGACTCGTGGCTGGTGGCCGCGCCGCGCACGATCTCCAGCAGCTTCATGACGTTGGCCGGGGAGAAGAAGTGCATCCCCAGCACGTCCGCCGGCCGCTTCGTGAACCCGGCGATCTGGTCCACGTCCAGCGTCGAGGTGTTGGACGCCAGCAGCGCGCCCGGCTTGCAGATCGCGTCCAGCTTGCCGAACACCTCGCGCTTGACCTCCATGGTCTCGAACACCGCCTCGATCGCCACATCCGCGTCGGCGATGGCGTTCCAGTCCGTGGTCGGGGTGAACAGCGCCATGCGGCGGGCGACCTCGCCCTCCGCCATCGAGCCCCGGCTGACGGCGGTGCGATAGTTCTTCTCCACCACGGCCATGCCGCGGTCGAGCGCGTCCTGCTTCGCCTCGATCACCGTCACCGGGATGCCGGCGTTGGCGAAGCACATGGCGATGCCGCCGCCCATGGTGCCCGCGCCGATGATGGCCGCGC
Organism: uncultured Acetobacteraceae bacterium; assembly: GCA_964247035.1. Taxonomy (GTDB): domain Bacteria; phylum Pseudomonadota; class Alphaproteobacteria; order Acetobacterales; family Acetobacteraceae; genus LMUY01. Next base: position 3,286 of record CAXTTH010000209.1, on the reverse strand, counting down.
GGGCGACCGGGGCCGGCTTCAGCCCCGCGGGCATGCCGGGCACCTTCTGCGCCTCCCGCTCGGCGAAGAAAGCGTGGCGCAGCGCCCGGCTCTGGTCGCTGGCGACCAGCTCCATGAACAGCTTGCGCTCCAGCGCCAGGCCCTCGTCCATCGGCAGCGTCACCGCGGCGCGCACCGCCTCCACGCAGGCAGCCGGCGAGCGCTGGCCGCGGGCGCGCTTGAGCAGGGGGGCCGCCGCCTCGTCCAGCAGGGCCGGGTTGGCGCGGGCCTCGGCCAGCATGTCATCGCGGTCGCGGACCTTCTTGAGCGGCTTGCCGATCACCGAGCGGGCGAACGCCACCGCCTCCTCCCGGGTCGCGGCCATGCCGTCCAGCAGGCTGCCGGCCTGTTCCGCCGCGACGGGCGTGCCGGTCACGATCAGCTTCATCGCCGCCGCCGGACCCATCACGCGGGGCAGGCGTTGCGTGCCGCCCGCGCCGGGCAGCAGGCCGAGCTTCACCTCGGGCAGGCCCAGCTTCGCGCCCGACGCGGCCACGCGGTAGTGGCAGCCCAGCGCCAGCTCCAGCCCGCCGCCCAACGCCACGCCGCTGATCGCGGCCACCACGGGGCGGTCGAACGCCTCCACCAGCGCGATCAGCTCATGAAGCCCCGGCTGCTTCGGCGCCTGGCCGAACTCGGTGATGTCTGCGCCGCCGGAGAAGGCGCGGGCCGTGCCGGTCAGCACCACAGCCTTGGCGTCGCTGGCACGCACCTGCCCGAGCGCCTTCACCAATCCCTCGCGCAGCGCGTGGCCCAGCGCGTTCACCGGCGGGTTGTCCATGGCGATCACGGCGACCTCGCCATCCATCGCCAGATCGACCACTGCGTTCACGTTTCCCATTTCCGTCAAACCTCCAACCATTCGCGCCGCACGCCAGCGTCTGCTGCCAGCTCGGCGGGCGTGCCCTCGAACACCACCCGGCCGTGTCCCATCACATAAAGCCGCTGCGAGATGGCCAAGGCAATCGCCAGTTTCTGCTCCACCAGCAGGATCGTCGTGCCCCGCGCCGCCACCGCTTGCAGCAATTCGCGCACCCGGTCCACCATCATGGGGGCCAGGCCCTCGGTCGGCTCGTCCACCATCAGCAGTGCAGGCCGGCCCATCAGGGTGCGGCACATCGCCAGCATCTGCTGCTCGCCGCCGGACAGCGCCCCGGCAGGGGCAGCGGCGCGCTCCTCCAGCCGCGGGAACAGCGCGTAGGCGTCGGCCAGGCCGAACGGCTGGCCCGGGCCTTTCCTCTCGCCCAGCAGCAGGTTCTGCAGCGTGGTCAGGTCCGGGAAGATCGCGCGGTCCTCCGGCACGAAACCCAGGCCGCGCCGCGCGACCAGATGCGGCGGCAACTGGGCGATGTCCTGGCCGCCGAACATCACGCGCCCCGTGCGGACGACGCCGCCCATGATCGCCTTCAGCGTGGTGGACCGCCCTGCCCCGTTGCGCCCGAGCACGGCCACGATCTCGCCGCGGCCGACATGCAGGTCCACCCCGCGGAGCACCTGGCTCTTGCCGTACCAGGCATCGAGGTTCTGCACGTCCAGCATCGGCGCCTGGTTCAGCACAACTCGTCCGCCGCCGTGCCCAGGTAGGCGGCGCGCACCGCCGGGTGCCCGCGCACCGCGTCCGGCGGGCCGGAGGCGATCACCTGGCCGTCCGCCAGCACCGTGATGCGGTCGGCCAGGCCGAACACCACGCCCAGGTCGTGCTCGATCATCACCAGCGTGCGCCCCTCCGTCACCCGGCGGATCAAGGCGACGGCCCGATCGGTCTCGGCGTGGCTCATGCCCGCGGTCGGCTCGTCCAGCAGCACCGTCGCCGCCCCGCCCGCCACCGCCACGCCGATCTCCAGCGCCCGCTGGTCGGCGTAGGCCAATGCGCCGGCCAGCATATCCCGTCGCGGCGCAAGCCCGGTCAGCTCCAGCATTTCCTCCGCTCGCGCGTTCAGCCGGCCGTAGCCGCCCACCGCGCGCCAGAACGTGAACCCGGCGCCCATCACCTGCATCGCGGCGTTGCGCAGGTTCTCGAACACCGTCATCCGCGCGAACAGCGACGTGACCTGGAACGAGCGCGACAGCCCGCGCCGGCTGATGACGTGCGGCGGCAGCCCGGTGATGTCCTGCCCGTGCAGCAGCACCTGCCCGCCATCCGGGGCATGCCGCCCACTGACCAGGTGGAAGAACGTGCTCTTGCCCGCGCCGTTCGGGCCGATCACCGCGTGCCGCTCTCCCTCGGCGACCTCCATGGTGATGCCCTTGATGATGGCGGTGGCGCCGAAGCTCTTGCGCAAGTCCCGGATGGCGAGTGCCGCGGTCATGCCGCCACCGCCGCCTGCCAAGCCGACCGCGCCATGGGCCAACTGCGCCGCAGCCACAGCGCGCCCGCCAGCAGCGCCAGCGCCCCAACGGCCCAGGGCCAAGGCGCATGCGGGTCCAGCCCGAACAGCTGCCCGCCGGATGCGCCGTTGCGCTCCGCCTGCAAGCGGAAGGCGAGCTCGGCCAGGAACGCGATGCCGGCCAGCGACAGCAGCATCCCGGGCGCCTGCGCGACATACGGCGGCAGCAGCCCCCCTAGCCGCCCGGCGCGGACGATGGGGGCGTGGGCGAGAAGAATGCCGGACAGCCCGCCCGGCGCCCATACCACGGCGGCGATGAACAGCAGCCCATCATACAACTGCCAGGCGTCCGTAACGGTCGAGAGCGCCACTTGCAGGAACACGATCAGGATCGCGCCGAGCACCGGCCCCCAGAACGTGCCGACGCCGCCGATGAACGTCATCAGCAGCACCGCGCCGGACGCGTCCGACGAGATGTTGGCCGTGGTGACGATCTCATCGTTCAGCGCCTGCAAGCCGCCCGCTACGCCGGCGAACAACCCGGACAGGGCAAACACCAGGAAACGGATGCGCGCCGGGTCGTAGCCGATGAAGCCGACCCGCTCGGCGTTGTCCCGCACCGCATTGGCCAGGCGGCCGAGCGGGGTTGCGGTGTAGCGCCACATCAGCAGGGCGCAGACGAACGCCCAGCCGGCGATCAGGAAGTACACGTTCAGCTGCGGCCCGAAATCCAGCCCGAACAGCGCCGGCCCGTCCGAACGGTCGCCGTTGATGCCTTCCTCGCCGCCGAACAACGAAGGGAACATCAGCACGAACGCGCCGGCAAGCTCGGCCAGGCCCAGGGTGATCATGGCGAACGCCGTCTCGCCGCGCCTTGTCGCCACGGCGCCAGCGAGCAGGGCGGCGGTCAGCCCCCCGGC
>CAXTTH010000208.1:0-4467 GCA_964247035.1 uncultured Acetobacteraceae bacterium | reverse complement strand
CGCCTACGGGCTGCGCCGGGTCAAGGCGCTGGGTTTCTCGGACCGGCGGCTGGCGGAGCTGACCGGGCAGGACGAGGCGGCGGTGTCCGCCGCGCGGGACGCCGCCGGGGTGCAGCCCGTGTACAAGCGCATCGACACCTGCGCCGGGGAGTTCGCCTCCGCCACGCCCTACATGTACTCGACCTACGAGGGCGGCTTCGGCGTCCCCGCCTGCGAGGCGGCGCCCACCGACCGGCAGAAGGTCGTCATCCTCGGCGGCGGCCCCAACCGCATCGGCCAGGGCATCGAGTTCGACTATTGCTGCGTCCACGCCGCCTACGCCCTGCGGGAGGCCGGGTTCGAGACCGTCATGGTCAACTGCAACCCCGAAACCGTCTCCACCGACTACGACACGTCGGACCGGCTGTATTTCGAGCCGCTCACCGCCGAGGACGTGATCGCCCTGGTGCGCCGCGAGCAGTCCAACGGCGCCGTGCTCGGCTGCATCGTGCAGTACGGCGGCCAGACCCCGCTGAAGCTGAGCCAGGCGCTGGTGGCGGCCGGCATCCCCATCCTCGGCACCTCCGCCGACGCCATCGACACGGCGGAGGACCGCGAGCGGTTCCAGGCGCTGCTGCAGCGGCTCGACCTGCGCCAGCCGCATAACGGCCTGGCCCGCACGCCGGAGGAGGCCGAGGCCATCGCCGCCGCCGTCGGCTACCCGGTGGTGCTGCGCCCCTCCTACGTGCTGGGCGGGCGCGGCATGGAGATCGTGCACGACCGCGCCGGGCTGCAACGCTACATCCGCGAGGCGGTGCGCGTGTCCGGCGACAACCCGGTGCTGGTGGACCGCTACCTGAACGACGCCATCGAAGTGGACGTGGACTGCATCGCCGACGGCGCCACCGTCTACGTGGCCGGCGTCATGGAGCACATCGAGGAGGCCGGCATCCACTCCGGCGACAGCGCCTGCTCCCTGCCGCCCTACACGCTCTCGCCCGCCACCGTGACGGAGCTGAAGGCGCAGACCGAGGCGATGGCCAAGGCGCTCGGCGTGGTGGGGCTGATGAACGTGCAGTACGCCATCAAGGACGGCGAGATCTACGTGCTGGAGGTGAACCCGCGCGCCAGCCGCACCGTGCCCTTCGTCGCCAAGGCGACGGGCGTGCCGATCGCCAAGATCGGCGCCCGGGTGATGGCCGGCGCGCGGCTGGCGGAGTTCAAGCTGGACGACCAGGCCATCGCGCCGCACGTCGCGGTGAAGGAAGCGGTGTTCCCGTTCGCCCGCTTCCCCAACGTGGACACCATCCTGGGGCCGGAGATGAAGTCCACCGGCGAGGTGATGGGGCTGGACGCCTCGTTCGAGCGCGCCTTCGCCAAGGCCCAGCTCGGCGCCGGGGTGAAGCTGCCGGAGGGCGGGCGGGTGTTCCTCTCGGTGCGCGATGCCGACAAGCACGGCCTGGTCGCCATGGCCCGGCGGCTGATCGACATGGGATTCGCCATCTCCGCCACCTCCGGCACCGCGCGCCGCATCGCGGAGGCCGGGCTGCCGGTCCGCCACCTGAACAAGGTGCTGGAGGGCCGGCCGCACTGCGTGGACGCCATCCGCTCCGGCGACATCCAGCTCGTCATCAACACGTCGGGCGGCGCGCAGTCCCTGGCGGACAGCTACGACATCCGCCGCTCCGCCCTCACCCACGGCGTGCCGCACTACACCACCATCGCCGGCGCGCGGGCGGCGGTTCACGCCATAGCAGCCCTGAAGGCCGGCACGCTTGAAGTCGCCCCGCTTCAGTCCTACTTTCGCGGATCGTTCTGACCCCCTGCCGCCCACCATCCCGGAAGCGCCTGTTTTGCAGAAATTCCCGATGACCGCCCCCGGCCTGGTCCGCCTCGAAGCCGAGTTGCGCACCCTGAAGTCCCAGGAGCGCCCGGCCGTGATCCGCGCCATCGCCGAGGCCCGCAGCCACGGCGACCTGAGCGAGAACGCCGAGTACCACGCCGCCCGCGAGCGCCAGTCCTTCATCGAGGGCCGCATCATCGAGCTGGAGGAGATCGTCTCCGGCGCCGAGGTGATCGACCCGGCGACGCTCTCCGGCGACAAGGTGAAGTTCGGCGCCCACGTCAAGCTGGTGGACGAGGAAACCGACAAGGAGGCCACCTACCAGATCGTCGGCATGCACGAGGCCGACATCAAGCAGGCTCGGCTGTCCATCTCCTCGCCGCTGGCCAAGGCGCTGATCAACAAGAAGATCGGCGACACCGTCTCCGTGCCCGCACCCGGCGGGGACCGCAGCTACGAGATCCTCGCCGTCAGCTTCGGGTAGCCGGGCATGGGCCTGGTCCGCCCCCGCCACGTCTCGCCTTTCCCGGACATGCCGGACGGTTGGTCCGATATCGCCCAAGCGATAACAGTGGATGGCAAGCTACTCTGCCTGACCGCGGCGCAGGATGTGCTAGCTTTGCCCGGCATGCGCCCAGACGAGGCAGATTGCCCACCTATTGCCGCACGGCTCACCGAGTTCGACGGCGCAGCCATGATGCAGCAGGCTGATCTCCTGCTTGAATACCGCTATCCCTTGTTCGACCGCGTGCCAGACGGCAACTGGATTCTGTCAAACGCATGGTGCCCCGTCGAGGAGGCACGCTCCATGCTGCTTGCCCCTGACGGCGCTGTGCTGGGGCAGCTTTGCTTGGGCGACGGGATCGAGCACCTCCAATGCGATAGCGACGGCAACATCTGGTGTGGCTACTTTGATCACGGCATTTTCGGCAACAACTATTGGGACCGCCCGGGCGGGCTGGAGCCGATCGGCGGCGTCGGCCTGGTGAAGTTTGACCAAGCAGGCAAGGTGCTGTGGCGCTACGCCGATCCGACGCTTGGTGATTTCCCACTTGACGACTGCTACGCGCTGAATGTGACGGACAGTGCTTGGGCATCCTTCTACGGCGATTTCCCGATCATGCATGTCGACAGCAACCACCAAATCCGCTTGTGGACCAATTGGGACGAAGCCGCCGGCCCCTGGGCCATTGCCGTGGAGGGCAACCACGTCCTGCTCGCTGGCGGCTACGATGGCGGAACCCGGCTTGTCCTGCATTGCCTCCAAGGCGAAGTCGCGGAACAGGTGGATGAGGCAAGGATTGCCCTGCCGCCCGGCACCTCGCCGAAGGACGTCCGGCTGATCGGGCGCGGCGACCAGCTGCACGTCATCCACGATCGAAGCTGGGGCCGCATCAGCGTCAGCGACATGCTGCAACTCTCCCGCCGAAGCTGAACCAGGACGATCCATGTCAGCCTTGACCACCCTCTCCCGCATCACCGTCCCCCACATCCGCGCCCGTAAGGGCGGGCGCAAGATCGTGGCGCTGACCGCCTACACCGCGCCCATGGCCGCCATCCTGGACGAGCAGGCGGACCTGCTGCTGGTGGGCGACTCGCTCGGCATGGTGGTGCACGGCCTGCCCAGCCCCGTCGGCGTCACGCTCGACATGATGATCCTGCACGGCCAGGCGGTGATGCGCGGCTCGTCCCGCGCGCTGGTGGTGGTGGACCTGCCGTTCGGCTCGTTCGAGAGCGACCCGGCCACCGCCTACCGCGCCGCCGCCCGCGTGATGCAGGAAACCGGCTGCCAGGCGGTCAAGATCGAGGCCTGCGCCGGGTCCGCCGAGACCATCGCCTTCCTGTCCGGCCGGGGCATCCCGGTGATCGGCCACGTCGGCTTGCGCCCGCAGGCGGTGCACGTCGATGGCGGCTTCAAGTCCAAGGGCCGCACCGAGGCCGAGCGGCTGGCGGTGCTGGCGGAGGCCCGCGCGGCGGACGCGGCGGGCGCGTTCGCCATCGTCGTCGAGGGCGTGGTGGCCTCGCTCGCCGAGGAGATCACCGCCAGCGTGGCAGCGCCCACCATCGGCATCGGCGCATCGCCGCGCTGCGACGGCCAGATCCTCGTCACCGACGACATGCTGGGGCTGTTCGAGCGCACCCCCAAGTTTGTCCGCCGCTACGCCGACCTGCGCGCCACGATCAGCCAGGCCGCCGCCCGCTATGCCGCCGACGTGCAGGGCGGCGAGTTCCCGGCGCAGGCCGAGCTTTACGGGACAGCGCCGTAACGCGGTAGGCTCGCCGCCATGCTCACCCTGCTCGACGTCCAGGCCGCCGCCGCGCGCATCGCGGGCCGGGTCATCCGCACTCCCACGCTGCACTCGGACGCGGTGAGCCGGGCCACCGGCGCGCACGTCACGCTCAAGCTGGAAAGCTTGCAAGCCATCGGCTCGTTCAAGGAGCGCGGGGCGGCCAACAAGCTCGCCCTGCTCACCCCCGCCGAACGCCGGGCGGGCGTGGTGGCCATGTCCGCCGGCAACCATGCCCAGGCGGTGGCGCGCCATGCCGCGCTGGCGGGCATCGCGGCCACCATCGTCATGCCGCGCTTCACCCCCGCCACCAAGGTGTCCCGCACCGCCGCCTGGGGCGCAGCCGTCGTGCTGCAC
>CAXTTH010000207.1:0-4475 GCA_964247035.1 uncultured Acetobacteraceae bacterium | reverse complement strand
GCCTGAAGCAGGCGATCGGAACCTTGGGCCACCTCCGCCCTGCACCCGAAAGGGGATAGGCATCCCCTTTACCCCTCATGATAAGGTGTCCAGAGGATGACCATCCTCTGGTGGGGTTCGGGGCGGAGTGGGCCAAGGTTCCGCTCGCCGCCTTCAGGCGAGTGGAATGCGCACGGAGGGAAAGCCCCGACCTGACACCCAAGCCCGCCCTAGTTGCGCGCCTTGTCCACCAGCGCGTTCTGCTTGATCCACGGCATCATGCCGCGCAGCCGCTCGCCCACCTGCTCGATCGGGTGCTCCGCATTACGCCGCCGGGTGGCCTTGAAGCTGGACTGGTTGACGCGGTTCTCCAGCATCCAGTCCCGCGCGAAGCGGCCGGATTGGATGTCGGCCAGCACCCGCTTCATCTCGGCCTTGGTCTCCGGCGTGATGATGCGCGGCCCGGTGACGTACTCGCCGTACTCGGCCGTGTTGCTGATCGAGTAGTTCATGTTGGCGATGCCGCCCTCGTAGATCAGGTCCACGATCAGCTTCACCTCGTGCAGGCACTCGAAATACGCCATCTCCGGCGCGTAGCCGGCCTCCACCAGCGTCTCGAACCCGGCCTTGATGAGTTCCACCAGGCCGCCGCACAGCACCGCCTGCTCGCCGAACAGGTCGGTCTCGCACTCCTCCTTGAACGTGGTCTCGATGATGCCGGCCCGCCCGCCGCCGATGGCGCTGGCGTAGGACAGCGCGATCTCCAGCGCGTTGCCGGACGGGTCCTGCGCCACCGCCACCAGGCAGGGCACGCCGCCGCCGCGCTGGTACTCGGAGCGCACGGTGTGGCCGGGTCCCTTGGGCGCGATCATGAACACGTCGATGTCCGGGCGCGGGTCGAGCAGGTTGAAGTGCACGTTGAGGCCGTGCGCGAAGGCGAGCGCGGCGCCTGGCTTCATGGTGGGCGCCAGCTTCTCGCGGTACAGGTCGCCCTGGATTTCGTCCGGGGTGAGCATCATGACGACGTCGGCCTGCTTGGCAGCCTCCGCCGGGTCCATGACGGGCAGGCCCGCCGCCTCCGCCTTGGCGACGCCCGCGGAGCCGGGGCGCAGGCCGACGATCACGTTGGTGACGCCGGAATCGTGCAGGTTCTGGGCGTGGGCGTGGCCCTGGCTGCCGAAGCCGATGATCGCGACCTTCTTGGCCTTGATCAGGTTCACGTCGGCGTCTCGGTCGTAGTAAACGCGCATTATCTTGCTCCGGTATGTCAGGCCATCCACGCCATCGCGGAAAAATCAGGCTTGGCTGGATAGGCATGAGGCGTTGTCGCCACGTGAATGCCCAGGTCAAGCCCAGGCAAGACAAGGCGCTGGGGGGCTGCCGCGGCCTCTGGGCCGCGAGGCGCTAATGCGTCTCCGCCCGTTGCTTGAGCGCTGCGTTCATGGCCTCGAACCCGTTCCCAGTTGCCGAAAGGGTTGCGCCGAACGCACCGACCAACATGCCCGAGAACTTTTCGCCTTGCGTCAGGCGTGTCCTGCCTGAGCCGAGCGGCTCAAGCAGGAAGTAATGCTCGCCATCGAAGATGCCCGGCAACAAGAGCCGGCCGAGCCATCGAAGCTCGCGCTCCGAGTTCACTGCAATGACGGTCGGCTTGAATTTCATGCCGCCCTTGCCGGGTGGTGCAACGTGAACGGTTAGCCTGCTGCCGGGAGCAAGCGTGCCGGAGATGGATTTGATGAACGGATTCCAAGCCGCCATCCCGGCAAAATCGGTCAGGATTGACCAAACCTTCTTCGGGGTCGCTTCGATCTCGATACTTGTCTCAATGCGGCGCTCGGCCATCCGGCAAACCTTTCAGATGCTTCCTGCCAAGCGTACAGGAACTGGGCAACAAGCGTGAAGGTGCTGACTGCGGACACACCCAAACCAACACAGTGCCGAGATCACAACGTGCCGGCGCCCCGGCTGATCGCCGCCACCCCGCTGCGCGACACCTCCGCCAGCCCCAACGGCCGCATCAGCGCCACGAACGCGTCGATCTTCTCCGTCGCCCCCGTCAGCTCGAACACGAAGCTGCCCACCGTCGTGTCCACCACCCGGGCGCGGAACGCGTTGGCGATGCTGAGGCTCTCCGTCCGGTCCGCGCCCCGCGCCACCACCTTGATCAGCGCCAGCTCCCGCGCGATGTGCGGACCCTGCTTGGTCAGGTCCGCCACCTTGTACACCGGCACCAGCCGGTCCAGTTGCGCCTTGATCTGCGCGATGATCATCTCCGTGCCCGAGGTCACGATGTTGATGCGGCTGCGCGCGCCGCCGTCGTCCACCGGCGCCACCGTCAGGCTGTCGATGTTGTAGCCGCGCCCGCTGAACAGGCCGATCACCCGGGCCAGCGCGCCCGCCTCGTTCTCCACCAGCACGGAGATGGTGGCCGATTGCCGCGGCTCGTCCATCAGACCAGCATCAGCCCTTCCTGCGTCAGCCCGGCGGCGCGCGCCTCGCCGCCCGGCCCGAGGATCATCTCGTTGTGCGCCGCGCCGGACGGGATCATCGGGTAGCAGTTCTCCTTCTCGTCCACGCAGATGTCCGCGATCACGGCGCCGGGCGTCGCCAGCATGCGCTCGATCACCCCGTCCAGCTCGCCCAGGCAGGTGGCGCGCAGCCCGGTGGCGTGGAACGCCTCGGCCAGCTTGACGAAGTCCGGCAGGGCGGCGCTGTAGCTCTCGGAGTAGCGGCTGCCGTGCAGCAGCTCCTGCCACTGCCGCACCATGCCAAGATACTGGTTGTTCAGGATGAACACCTTCACCGGCAGGCGATACTGCGCCAGCGTCGCCATCTCCTGGATGTTCATCAGGATCGACGCCTCGCCCGCCACGTCGATGCACAGCGCGTCCGGATGCGCCACCTGCACGCCCATCGCGGCCGGCAGGCCGTAGCCCATGGTGCCGAGCCCCCCCGAGGTCATCCAGCGGTTCGGCTGCTCGAAGCCGAAATGCTGCGCGGCCCACATCTGATGCTGCCCCACCTCGGTGGCGATGTAGGTGTCCCGCCCGGCGCAGGCGGCGTGCAGCCGGCGCAGCGCGTGCTGCGGCTTGATCACCGCGCCGGGCGCCATGTCCTGCTCGTAGGCCAGGCAGTCGGTCTCGCGCCAGGCGTCAACCTGCCGCCACCACGCCGCCAGCGCCGCGCGGTCCTGCACCTGGGCGTCCTCGTGCCAGGCGGCGATCATGGCGCGCAGGATGCGCCCGGCGTCCCCCACCACCGCCACGTCCGCCGCCACGTTCTTGTTGATCGAGGACGGGTCGATGTCGCAATGGATCTTCTGCGCGTGCGGCGCGAAGGCGTTGAGCCGCCCGGTCACCCGGTCATCGAACCGCGCGCCGATGTTCAGCATCACGTCGCACCCATGCATGGCCAGGTTCGCCTGCACCGTGCCGTGCATCCCCAGCATGCCGAGGAACTGCGGGTCGGACGCCGGGTAGGCGCCCAGGCCCATCAGCGTGGAGGTGCACGGCGCGCTGCTCAGCCGCACCAGCTCGCGCAAGGCCGCCGTCGCGTCGTCCCCGGCGTTGATCACCCCGCCGCCGCTGTACACGACCGGCCGCCGCGCGCCCTTCAGCAGCGCCACGGCATGGCGGACCTGCGCCGGGTCCGGCTCGGTGCGCGGGCGGTAGGAGCGGTGCGGCGCCTGGCTCGGCGCGCTGTACGGCGCGGGCGCGATCAGGATGTCCTTCGGCAAGTCGATCAGCACCGGGCCGGGCCGTCCGCCGGCGGCGATGGCGAACGCCTCGTGCACCACCCGCGCCAGGTCCTCGCTGCGCTTGACCAGGTAGTTGTGCTTGGTGGCGGGCCGGGTGATCCCCGTGGTGTCCGCCTCCTGGAACGCGTCGTTGCCGATCAGGTGCGTCGGCACCTGCCCCGTCAGGCAGACGATCGGGATGCTGTCCATCAGCGCATCGACCAGCCCGGTGACGGCGTTGGTGGCGCCCGGCCCGGACGTGACCAGCACCACGCCGACCTTGCCGGTGGAGCGCGCGTAGCCCTCCGCCGCATGCACCGCCGCCTGCTCGTGCCGCACCAGGATGTGGCGGATGGCGTCCTGGTTGAAGATCGCGTCGTAGATCGGCAGCACCGCGCCGCCGGGATAGCCGAACACCACGTCCACGCCCTGGTCGCGGAGCGCCTGCAAGAGAATCTCCGCGCCGGAGCGGCGGGTGCTGCTGTGATGCGTCATGCGGCGGACCCTACGGTTGCTGCGGTGCAAGGTCAACCCGAACCGTTAAGAAACTGCTGCATACCTGCCATCACGCTTTCCGAAAGTTGCTCAGGATGGCTGAATTGCGCATGGATCGTATGCATTCGGCTCGGGTCTGCCATCGGCTGATGGCGGAACCAGGTGGCCTGGCGCTTGGTGTACTGCCCCGTCGCCAGCACCGCCCGGCGCGCCGCCTCCGCCAGCGGCAGCTCGCCGCGCAGGTGGGCGGCCAGCTCGGGCACGC
>CAXTTH010000206.1:0-4522 GCA_964247035.1 uncultured Acetobacteraceae bacterium | reverse complement strand
ACCTACGCAGCCTTGCTGGCCAAGCTGGAGGCGCGCGGCTGGAGTGACCTGCACATGGCAGTGAGCCTGCCAAAATGGCGCAAGCTGTGGATCGTCGGCCGGCATATGCTATGACGCACACCCACGTCATCGGGGCAGGCATGGCGGGGCTGGCTGCGGCGCTGGCCCTGGCCGATGCCGGCCATGCCGTGACCCTCTACGAGGCCGGGCCGGCTGCCGGCGGGCGTTGCCGCTCTTACCACGACAAGGAGCTTGGCTGCCGCATCGACAACGGCAACCACCTCTGGCTGTCCGGCAACCGCACCATCGCGGCGTTTCTGCGCCGTATCGGGGCCGAGGCCACCCTGGCCGGCCCCCGCACGGCGATGTTCCCGTTCCACGACCTGCGCACCGGCCGGAGCTGGACGGTGCGGCCGAACGCCGGGCCGCTCCCCTGGTGGGTGTTCATGCCAGGCCGTGCCGTGCCGGGCGCCCGGCTGCGGGACTTCGCCGGGCTGGTGGCCCTGCTGCGCGCCGGCCCGGATGCCACGGTGGCAGAGCTGATGCCGCCGGGCGCGCTGAATGCCCGGCTGATCGAGCCGCTGGTGATCGCCGCCCTCAACACCAGCCCGGCGACCGGCAGCGCCCGGCTGATGGGCGCCGTGATGCGCGAGACCCTGGCACGCGGCGGCGGCGCCTGCATTCCTGCCTTCCCGCGGGAGGGCCTGTCCGCCACCTTCATCGACCCGGCCATCGCCGCCCTGCGACAGGCCGGCGCCACGGTCCGCACCGGATGCCGGGTGATGGCGCTGCCGGTGGCGGACGGCCGGGTGCAGCGCATCGCCACCAATCTCGGCCCGGTGGAGGTGGGTGGGGACGGCATCGTGCTGGCGGTGCCGCCTCCTGTGGCACAATCCTTGCTGCCTGATCTGCAAGCGCCGGAGGCCTTCGAGTCGATCGTGAACCTGCATTACCGCTTCGACATGCCGCAGCATCCGGTTGGCTTCGTTGGGCTGCTGGGCGGGACGGCGGAGTGGGTCTTTATCAAGCCCGGCGTCGTGTCCGTCACGATCAGCGCCGCCAACCGCCTGGTTGACCGCGCTGCGAGTGACTTGGTGGCAACAGTATGGCCGGAAGTGATGGCCGCTCTCGGAATTGAGAGCCCGTTGCCGCCCTGGCGTGTCGTAAAGGAGAAGCGCGCAACCTTTGCTGCCACCCCTGCGGAGAACCGCAAGCGGCCGGGTGCGCGCACCAGCCTCGCGAACCTCGCGCTGGCAGGGGATTGGACGGATACCGGCCTGCCCGCGACCATCGAGGGGGCGATCAGGTCGGGACACATAGCTGCTGCGGCGTTGCGATCCGCCGCTTGAGCCTGGATGGATGATGCCGAGCGAAACGTTAGCCCGCCTCGAACCTGATGCCCTGCAAAGCGCCATTGACGCCGCGCAAGTCGCGCTGTGCGACCAGCAGGCCGCCGACGGCCATTGGCTGTTCGAGCTTGAGGCCGATGCCACCATCCCATCCGGCTATGTCCTGCTGGAACACTACCTCGACCGGATCGACCCGGCGCTGCAGGCCAAGATCGCCGCCTACCTGCGCAGCATCCAGGGCGCGGATGGCGGCTGGCCGCTGTTCCACGACGGCGCGTCAGACCTTTCGGCCAGCGTGCAGGCCTATTTCGCGCTGAAAGCTATCGGCGATGCGGCCGAGGCGCCGCACATGGCCCGGGCGCGGGCGCGTATCCTGGCGATGGGCGGGGCCGAGCGCACCAACGTGTTCACCCGCATCCAGTTGGCCCTGTTCGGCCAGGTGCCATGGCGCGCCGTGCCAGTCATGCCAGTCGAGATCATGAACCTGCCGCGCTGGTTCTTCTTCCATATCTCCAAGGTGTCGTATTGGTCGCGCACCGTCATGGTGCCGCTCGTGGTGCTGATGACGCTGCGGCCGCAGGCTCGCAACCCCCGCGGCGCCAGCATCGCCGAGCTGTTCCGCACCCCGCCGGACCAAGTGCGGGACTGGATCCGCGGACCGTACCGCTCTTCCTGGGGCTTCGCCTTCAAATGGCTGGATAGCGCGCTGCGCCCGCTGGTTCGTTTCTTTCCCGCCAGCGCCCGGCGGCGCGCCATCGACTCGGCGGTAGCCTTCACGGTCGAGCGGCTCAACGGCGAGGACGGGCTCGGCGCAATCTACCCCGCCATGGCGAACAGCCTCATGATGTTCGACGTGCTCGGCTATCCCGCCGACCATCCCCACTGCGCCACCGCATGGGCCGCCATCCGCCGGCTGCTGCGGGTCGAGCCGGACCGCGCCTACTGCCAGCCCTGCCTGTCGCCGATCTGGGACACGGGGCTGGCCGGCCTCGCCATGGCCGAAGCGGACGGGGACCGCTCGCCGTCAGTCATCGCCGCCTGCGACTGGCTGGTGGGGCGGCAGGTGACGGCCGTGCGTGGCGACTGGGCCTGGTCCCGCCCCGACCTGCAGCCCGGCGGCTGGGCCTTCCAGTACGAGAACGCGCACTACCCCGACGTGGACGACACCGCCGTCGTCGCCATGCTGCTGCACCGCACCGGGGAGCACTCCGAGGCGGTGGCCCGGGCGCGGGACTGGATCATCGGCATGCAGAGCAGCAACGGCGGTTGGGGCGCGTTCGACGTCGATAACGACTACCAATTCCTCAACCACATCCCGTTCGCCGACCATGGCGCATTGCTGGACCCACCGACCGTGGACGTGACGGCGCGCTGCGTGTCGTTCCTGGCCGAGCTGGGCCATGGACGGCAGGACTCCGTGATCCGCCGGGCGCTCGCCTACCTGGTGGGGCAGCAGGAGGAGGATGGCAGCTGGTTCGGCCGATGGGGGACCAACTACATCTACGGCACCTGGTCGGCCCTGTGCGCGCTGAACGCCGTCGGCCTGCCGCTCAGCGAGCCCGCCATCCGCAAAGGAGCCTGCTGGCTGCTGTCGTGCCAGCGCAGCGACGGCGGCTGGGGCGAGGACGAGGAATCCTACGGCGATGCGCCGCATGGCCACTATCACCGCAGCACCCCGTCACAGACCGCCTGGGCGCTGCTCGGACTCATGGCGGCCGGCGAGGTCAACAACCCGGCGGTCGCCAACGGCATCGAATACTTGCGCCGCACCCAGACGGCGGCGGGCGAATGGGACGAAGCGCCTTACACCGCCGTGGGATTCCCCCGCGTGTTCTACTTGCGCTATCACGGCTACCGGCTGTTCTTCCCGCTGCTCGCCTTGGCACGTCACCGCAACCTGCGGCAGGCGGCCACGCACCGGGTCGTCCTGGGGCTGTAAGCTCCTGCTTGGCATCGTCGTCGGCTTGGCGGCCGAGGCTCGGCTCGCCCGCGGGCTGGGCGGCCTAGTCGGGATCGGCGGTGGCAGTGCGGATGGCGCTGCCGCGGCTGCGGAGCGCCTGGTGGGCCAGGGAGCGCGCGCCTTGCTCAGCTTCGGCTTGGCTGGAGGCCTGTCGCCGGCGCTTGAGGCGGGCATGATCGTTGTCCCGACGGCGGTGCTGGCGGGGGAGCGGTCATGGACGACCGATCCAGGGCTGGCCGCCTTGCTCGGCGAACCAACCGGCACCCTCCTGGCCGCAACCGAAGTCATCGCGTCCCGCGCCGCGAAGGAAGCGGCCTGGCATCAAACCGGCGCGGTCGCGGCCGACATGGAGAGCGGCGCGGTGGCACAGGTTGCAGCCTGGCATCGCCTGCCGTTCGCCGTGCTGCGCGCCGTCTGCGACCCAGCCGGCCGCGACCTGCCGCCCGCTGCCTTGACCGCCCTCGATGCGAGCGGGCGCATCAAGGCTGCTGCCTTGGTCGCCTCGCTGCTGCGTCATCCTGGGCAGATCGCCGGGCTGGTCGCCCTGGCGCGCGAAGCCGACCGGGCGCGCCGTGCCCTGCTGGCGCGCGTGGCGGCCAAGGCGCCGCTCGGGATGGCCTCAGCGAGCCTGCTGGATTGCTGACAATATCCAGCGCCCGCCGCGGCTGCGGACGAAGGTCCAAATCTCCGTGATGACCTGTTC
Source organism: uncultured Acetobacteraceae bacterium (assembly GCA_964247035.1). Classification (GTDB taxonomy): domain Bacteria; phylum Pseudomonadota; class Alphaproteobacteria; order Acetobacterales; family Acetobacteraceae; genus LMUY01. The sequence goes on along the minus strand of CAXTTH010000206.1, from coordinate 510 downwards.
CTCCGTCAGGCTGCCATCCACCACCCGGTTCTGCTGGTCCCGGGTCACGTCCATCATGGCGAAGCGCATCGCCACCGTCGCGTACTCGCTCTGCCCCTCGGCCCAGGCTTGCGCCAGGTCGCCTTGCTGCAGCTTCACGTTCGTGACCGTGTTGCGCAGCCCGCGGCTCCTCAGGGCAGCGAGCTGCTCGGCGAAGTAGCCGGCCATTTCCGGGGTGGCGATGGAACGCAGGCCGTTGAGGTCCTCGGCGCTCCAGCTCGCCTGCATGGCCTTGAGCAGCTGCTCGAACGCCTGGTAGTCGGCCGGCGCGATCGCGATCGGGGGCGAAGCGGCCTTTGCACCGCCAAACGCTCCGTTCCGCACCGTGCCGCCTGGCCCGGCACCGCCCCGGCCGCCGAACCCGGCCAGCATTGGCTGGCGCGACATCACCAGCCGCAGCACCCAGCGCCCGATGAAGAAAATCAGCGCCAACTGGATCAGCAGCCCGATGATGCTGCCGCCGCCGTCGAT
>CAXTTH010000205.1:0-4540 GCA_964247035.1 uncultured Acetobacteraceae bacterium | reverse complement strand
CGCCGTGCCGCCGCCCTCGCCGCCGAAGCCGCCAGGGCCCGCCGCGCCGATCGCCCCCGCCAAGGCCTACTACCTGTTCTTCGACCAGACGATCGACGCCAACTCCATGCATGCGCTGCGCCGCCAGTTGGCCACGCTGGTCGAGGCGGGGGTGTCGCACGTCACCCTGGTCATCAACTCGCCGGGCGGCTTGGTCTCGCAGGTCCTGGTCACCTACAGCTTCATCCGGTCGCTGCCCGCCACGGTCAACACCCACGCGGTGGGCCTGGTCGCGTCCGCGGCCAACATCCTGTTCCTGGCGGGCGAGGGCCGCTTGGCGGACCGTTCGGCGCGGTTCCTGTTCCATCCCTCGACGGTGCCGCTGCTCGGCACGCTGAACGAGCAGCAACTCACCGAGAAGGTGACGGAGGCCGACACGGTCGAGGGCATGCTGACCCAGATCTACCGCGACCGCACGGCCCTGACCGACGACGACATCCAGCGCTTCGGCCGCAGCGAGGTCATCTACACGGCCGAGCAGGCGCAGCGCCTCGGCATCGCGCAGGGCGTGGCGGACCTCAAGCTGCCGGGCGGCCAGGCGGCGCGCATCCTGTTCCTGGACTGAGCGAGTCCGCCCGGGGGCGGACGCTTCTGGCGGCGGCCTGTTGCTGCTTCCCCCCTAAGCGAATCCGGCCTTCGGCGCTGGCGGTGAGCTGCTGGCAGTCGGTGCAGCGGCTTTATCGCTTTGCTAACCCGGGAACGGCATTTTCGCTGCACCATGCAACTGCGCCGCCCTTCCCGCCACAGGCTTCCGCTCGGTGCGCTTCCCGCGGCGCGGCACGGCACGGCCGTGCTGGAGTTCGGCTTAGTGGGTCCCGTCTTGATCATCGTGATCATGCTGCTGCTCGAAACGGCTTGGCAGCTCAGCGTTGAGCTGGCCTTGAATATTGGGGTCATGGTGGGCAGCCGTTACTCCGCCACGGGAGCTGGCTACGCCGAGGGCACTAGGGACAGCGCCGTGATAGGCGCGCTGCTGTCCATGTCTGGCGGCATTCTCAGCCAAAGTAACCTGAGCTACGCGGCGCAGGCCTATGCCACGCCTGCGGGCTACGCCTCCGGCGGCGCATCCACCTCGTCAAACGGGTCCTCTGGGCAGCTCGTCCTCTACAAGGTGATCTACAAGCAAGCCTTCCTCACGCCGTTTCCGGCCATGATCCTGGGCTACGGCTCCATCAATCACAGCGTGACCTTCGTTGCCAAGAATGAACCATTCTAAGCTGTTCCGTGACCGGTGCGGTGTCGCCGCACTCGAGTTCGCGTTGTGCGTCCCCGTCCTTGTCTTGCTGCTGCTTGGAGCGGCGGATATCGTGCTTTGGCTGCGCACGTGGATGAGCATGGAAAACGCGGCATCCGAGATGACGCAGATCGTCACTCAGTACAAAAACTTGTACACCAGCGATTTTACGGGCACCTTCAATCCAATTGTCCAATCGACTGTCGGCAATGCCACCCTGGCCTGCGACAGCGGCGGCATGGTGGTGACCGGGATCGACAACTCGTCTGGTACTCCCAAGGTCGCTTGGCAATGGTCAAGCGGCTCATGCGTGGCGAGCCGCTTCACGACGGGCAGCGGCTCCACCACCGCCTTGGCCATGCCAGGCAACTACGCCCCGCCAAGCGGGCTGTCGGCCATCGTCGTTGAGCTCACCACCACCCAACCCGCCTTCGTGTTCAGCAGGAACATCATGGGCACGGCCGGAATCTCCGGCATCAACACCTACGCCGTGGCGGTGCCGCGCTTCGGCACGCTTCCGACGCTGACCTCGGGGACACGCCCGTCATGAAGCGCCTGGTTCGCGATCGGCAAGCGGCCGTGTCCATCGTCGTAGGGGTCACGATCCTGGCGCTGGCCCTCAGCATGGGTTTGGCCATCGATGCGACGCGGCTGTGGATGGTGCGGACGGCGCTGCAGAAATCCGTCGATGCCGCCGCGTTGCTGGCCGCGACCGAGATCGGCTCCGCATCCCAGGCCGCCGACGCGCAAAAACTGTTCTGGGTCAATTTCAGTCGCAACGGCTACAGCGCGGCCAGTGGGAGCAGCAACGCCGGGTTCATGGGGGCCACCTCCGGCGGCGCCACGGTGACCCAGGTGGACAGCAGCCATGTGCAGGTGACCGCCCAGGCGAACGTGTCCTTGACGATCATGGGCATCGGCGGCAGCCGCACGGCCAGCATCGTCGCCGCAAACGCGATCGCGCAGCAGGCCGGCACTTACGAGATCGCGCTGGCGCTCGACGTCACCGGGTCCATGCTGAACAGCGCAGACGCCAGCACAACGAAGATCCAGGCGGTGAAGAATGCCGTGGCCAGCATGCTCAGCGTCGTCTACGGACCCGCCGACACGTCTCAGGGCTTGTCGTTCGCCGTCGTGCCGTTCCGCGGCTCGGTCAACATGAACCCGCAGAACCAGGGTTGGCTGAACCAGTCCGCTTACAAGCCTGCCAACTGGTCGGCCCAAGCATGGCGCGGCTGCATCGAGGCGCGGCTCGGCGGTTACGACCTGACCGAGGACAGCCCCAACACCAGGGCGTTCAATCCCCTGTACTGGATATCGACCTATCAAGCGAAGGTTTGCAGCGGCAACTCAGGTGGCTGCATGAACGGCTACTATCCCGGAGACAACGACTGGACGGCAGGCAGCGTCACGGACGACGGCAACGGCGCAGCGTCAAGCAAGACCTGGAGCGGATTGCCAGCCGGCCCCAATCTTGGGTGCTCCAACGAGGTCGTGCTGCCCTTGACCGCAAGCAAGGGCACCATCTCGACCAAGGTGAACAACATGGTCGCCGCGAGCGGGGGCAGCACCGTGCTGAGCCAGGGGCTGCAATGGAGCTGGTTCACGCTCAGCCCGCTGTGGCAGTCCAGCTGGGGCCTTGCGGCGGCGCAGAACGGCAGCCCAAGGCCGTTGTCTTATAGCACACCTAACAACCACAAGGTCATCATACTGATGACCGACGGCAACGACGAGTGGGACGGCAACGAGACGGCTGGCACAAACGCCAACTGCGGCAAGTACAAGGTTTGGCCAGAGTGCGTGCAGACCGATGGCTATTACAATTCCTATGGCAGGCTTTCATCCAATCACATGACGATGGCTATGCCCGCGGGCACACCGCCTTCTTCAAGCAACACTGCAAGTCTTCAAGCGGCTAGTAGCCTCGATACCCTGACGTCGCAAACATGCACCGCGATCAAGAACAAGGGCGTCATCATCTACACGATCGCTTTTCAAGCGGCGGCCAGTTCCACGGCGGAAACTGTGCTTAAATCTTGCGCAACAGACTCATCACACTACTACAATACGAACACAGGGCAAGACATCAACAATGCATTCATAAGTATAGCGCAATCCCTACAGGCATTACGGCTGACGCAGTAGAAACTGCCGCGACCGACCCGGCGCTGGCGCCGGGCCACGTGAGCCCAAGCTGCCCTCAGTCCAGCAGCTCAGAATCCCAGTACAGGTAATCCCGCCAGCTCTCGTGCAGGTAGTTCGGCGGAAAGGCGCGGCCGTTCTCTTGCAGCTCCCAGGTCGAGGGCTGCCGGGGCGGCTGGCGCGGGTGCATGTGGCACTCGCGCGGCAGGCGGGAGCCCTTGGCCAGGTTGCACGTGCCGCAGGCGGTGACGACGTTCTCCCACGTCGTGCGCCCGCCACGGCTGCGCGGAACCACGTGGTCGAACGTCAGGTCATGCGTCGGCAGGCGGTCATTGCAGTACTGGCAGGCGAAGGCGTCCCGCAGGAACACGTTGAACCGGGTGAACGCCGGGCGTCGCGCCGCCGGGATATACTCCTTCAACGCGATCACGCTGGGCAGCCGCATGGACATGGACGGGGAGCGCACCGCGACCTCGTACTCGTTAAGTACGGAAACCCGGTCGAGGAACACGGCCTTGATCGCATCCTGCCACGCCCAGACCGAGAGCGGGAAATACGAGAGAGGCCGAAAGTCCGCGTTCAGCACAAGCGCCGGGTAATGCATTCCGCCGTCAGGCAAAGCGCGCTCCTTCGGGGTCGCGTCACCAGCCGCGCAGTCGCTCGAAGGCCCGACCGCCAAGCAGGTGCGTCGCTCAAACCCGCCTCGCTTATCGCAGACGGGCTGCTGCACTGCAAGGCAGCCACCCGGTCTTCACGGGCCTGTCACGCCGCGAACCCGGCCCGCAGCGCCGCCACGCCTGCGCCGATCCCAACCGGATCAATGCCATGGCCCAGCCCCGGCCGGAACAGCGCCTGCACCGGCACCCCGGCGGCCCGCAGCGCCGCCGCAGCCTCGCGCGAGAGGGACGCCGGCACCACCCCGTCCGACTCGCCGTGCACCAGCAGCACCGGCGCGCTGTTCGCCCGCCCCGGCAGCTGCTCCGGAGCGACCAGCGCCCCGGAATAGGCCAGGATCGCCCGGGGGGCCGCCATCCGCCGCAACCCGGCGTACAGCGCTATCATGGCGCCCTGGCTGAACCCCACCAGGGCATAGGCCTCCGCCGGCAGGCCGAGCCGGGCCAGCTC
>CAXTTH010000204.1:1270-4597 GCA_964247035.1 uncultured Acetobacteraceae bacterium | reverse complement strand
TTCGGCGCCTACCTGCTGCTCGGCCACAACTGGGCCAACCCGGCGGCGACGCTGGCCTGCGTCGTCCACAGCAGCCGGCGCTTGACCCGCGCCGCCGTTTCGGGCGGCATCCGCCCGAAGGCGCGCGGGACGACCAGGGTGCGGAACGCCAACGTGCCGAACACCGACAGCAGGCAGGCCACCAGCGCGCCGCGCGTGAGCGCCAGCGTGCCGTCCAGGCTGCACGGCGTCATGGCCGCACCGTGAAGCTGAAGCTGCCCTCGGTCTTGTGGGTGTCCACGGAGGTGACGCGCCATTGCACCGTGTACGTCCCCGCTGCCAGCGGCTTGAGCGCCACGGCCAGGTGCGCGCCGTCGCCGCTGGGATGCGCCGCCCCGGCGCTGACGCTGGCGCCGGATGCGTCCCGCACGGCGATGGTGCTGAACGCCGGCTCCACGTCCTGGGTGAAGCCGATCGACACCTCCCCCGGCGGCTGCTGCACCGTGCTGCCGACGGCGGGCGATGCAGTCTCGAGAAAGGCGTGCGCCGACGCGTGGCCGGTGCAGAGCGCCAGGCAGAGGACGGCCCGTGCCGTATGCCGGGTCATTCGATGATCGGCTTGCCGATGGTGTTCGGAAACAGGTCGTCGAAGAAGAAGTGGACGAGCGCCACGGCCCCCACCGTCGTTCCCGCGGCCTTGTTGGCCGGGATCAGCGCCTCCAGCCCGACCTCGCCCCAGCCGGCGAGGTAGGCCGCACCCGGCGCCACCGTCCACGTCGTGCCCTTGGCGCTCGGCGTCGATGCCGGGGACGACCAGGTGACCTCCACCAGCGGCACGACGCCGCCCAGCAAGCCGTGCAGCCCGACGTCCCTCACCTGGGATTGCAGGTAGGGCAGGCTATACTGCACCGATACGCCGCCGGCCCAGGCGTTGTTGGCGCCGTTGTTGAACTGGGCCGCGATCCCCGTGTCGATCGGCGCTCCGGCGTTGCTGCCCGGCGGCGGAAGCTGCTTCAGCTTGCGGTCGGCGACGACGTAGCTCAGCTCGCCCGTGACCGCGAGCGGCCGCAGCAGGCCGATCGGCAGGTCGCCCAGCCCCTTGCCGAAATACGCCGTGGGCGCGGTGGAGCCGTAGCGGTCCCCGCCGGTGTGGCTGGCGCCGGTGCCGCCGATCTCGCGGATGACCCCCACGGACGCCACGAACTCGTGCTCCGCGCTAAGGGCGAACTGCCACTTGCCGGTGACGAACAAGTTGCCGAACCCGGCCTGCGCCTTGGCCCCGTTGATCTGCTGCGTGGCGTAGCCGTCGTTGAGGATGAGCGCGGTGTTGGGCGTGACCGTCTTGTCGTACTCGAACCCGTAGGCGAAATTGTGCGTCGGTCCGGTCCCGCCGTTCGACCCGTCGCGGCTGTAGGTGAAGGCGGGGATCGACGCCTCGTCCGCGGTGCCCGGATCGTCGATGGTGAGGGTGACCGGGAACACGCGGGCGCCAGCGATGACGTGGGCCCAGGCGGGGGCCCAGGCGGGAAAAAGAGCGAACGGCGCCAAGGCTGCCGCCGAAAGGGCGGCGCGTCTTGTGTTCATGACTGGGATGTCCTTGACCAGGAAGCGCAAGGCCCAATGGTTCACTCACCACCGGGGCACGAACTTTGTCAGGTCAGGACGGGAGGGCCTCGCGGAAAGACCGAACTGCGCGGCTGCGCGGGCGGGCCGCGGGCTGGAGGCGGCAGCATGGCCCGGATGCGGACCCCGCTGCGCGGCAACGGCAACACCGGGGCGGCAGCGGGGATGACAGCCTGCGCCGCCATGGACAGGCAAAGCGGGCAGGGCGCGCAATCGCCCCGGTGCTGATGGTTGCCTGGCGTATGGGCAGGAGAGCCGGCGATGCAAAGCGTGCCGAGCGCGTCGATCTCGCCTACCCGTTCTTGCGCAGATGCCGCCTGCGGCGCAGCGCCGAGCGCCAACTGGCACAGCAGCGCCAGCATGGCCAGAACAAGGCCCGGCGGGCTAGGCAACCTCGACAGGTTCAACCACCCATGGGCCAGACCCTCAGTGAGGACCCGGTGCCGCCTCAGACGGACACGGAGCCTTCGTCAGGCATCCGGCCATTCGGGGTCATGCCGTGCACCGCGTTGGGCAGGTGCTGGCTCAGCTGCGACAGGAAGTCGTTGGGCGCCATGCCGGACTGGCTGGCCATGCTCTGCACCTGGTCGTCGCCCAGCACGCCTTGCAGCTGCTGCGGCGAAACCGGCTGGTTCGGGCCGTTGCCCACCCAGGACTGCGCGATGTGGCCGAGCCCGGCACCCTCGAAGGCAGATATCAATCCGCCCAAGCCGCCGCCCATCATGCCGCCGCCCATGCCCGGCTGCTGCATCCCGCCCTGCTGCGGCATGCCTTGCTGCTGCATGCCCTGTTGCGGCATGCCTTGCTGCTGGCCGCCGCCGAGCATGTTCGTCAGCACGCCCTGGATCGGCGAGGCGCCGCCGCCAGCGCCGCCCATGAGGCTGCCGAGAACCGTGTCGAGAAGTCCCATCGTCAAAATCCCTTGTTGAAATCGTTGGCCGGGTGCGGGTGCGCCCTCAGGCCCACTCACCCTCACGCATCACCGGCTCGATCGTTCCGCCCGGCAGCACGCCGTCAATGTCGATTTCCCCCGAGCCGATCATCCAGTCGATGTGGATCAGGCTCGTGTTGGCGCCGCGCCGGGCCAGTTCCGCATCGTCAGCCTCGGCGCCGCCCGTCAGGCAGGTGCGGTAGGCCTGGCCGATGGCCACGTGGCTGGCGGCGTTCTCGTCGAACAGGGTGTTGTAGAACAGCAACCCGCTGGCCGAGATGGGCGAGGAGTGCGGCACCAGCGCCACCTCGCCCAGCCGCCGCGCGCCCTCGTCCGTGTCCAGCACCTTTTGCAATATGTCCTGCCCGGCGCTGGCGGTCGCTTCCACGATGCGCCCGGCCTCGAACCGCACCGCGATGTCGCGGATCAGCGTGCCGCTGTAGGAGAGCGGCTTGGTGCTGCGGACGTGGCCCTCCACCCGGGCCAGGTGCGGCGTGGTGAACACCTCCTCGGTGGGGATGTTCGGATGGCACGTCACGCCGTTCTTCGCCCGCTCCGACCCGCCCATCCAGAGATGCCCGTCCGCCAGGCCGACCCGCAGGTCGGTGCCGGGGCCGCGATAGTGCAGGCTCTCGTACTGCTTGGCGGTCAGTTGCGCGGTGCGGGCGCGCAGCGCGGCCGCGTGCTCCGCCCAGGCGGCCACCGGGTCCGGCGCGTCGATGCGGGCGGCGGCGAAGCTAGCGTCCCACTGCCGCGCCACCGCTTCGTGCTCCGGCAGGTCCGGGAACATCAGC